>JBBQIU010000501.1:0-3717 GCA_038325245.1 Verrucomicrobiota bacterium | reverse complement strand
ACCTCGGCTACGAACCGCAGGATTGTTGGCCGGACGGAGCGGCGGCGGGATCCGATGAGGATCGGCCTGCGGGTCGATCGTCGTCCTTGGAGAGCCTGCGTGCGACGGCGTAGTTTCGGGCCATGGGGAAGGCCGATCTGCATATTCACACGACGGCCAGCGACGGGATGATGAGTTCCGCCATGGTGCTGAACTATGTGTCGGCGGCGACACCTCTGGACGTGGTAGCCATTGCTGACCACAACACCATGGAAGGCTGGGAGCGGGCGCGGGAGTTTCAAGCGCGGCGGGAGAACGATCACCTGCACGGGTTGACGCTGGTGCCGGGGATCGAGATATCGAGCCGCGATGGGCACGTGATCGGCCTATGGATCCGATCGGTGATCCCGCGGGGAATGAGTGCGGAAGAGACTGTGGCCGCGATCCATGCCCAAGGTGGGCTGGCCCTGGCGCCGCATCCGTTTGCGTGGATGCCGGGGAACCCGGAATTCACCGGGGTGGGTCGGCGGTTCCTCGAGATCCCGTTCGATGCCGTGGAGACGAGGAACTCGACGCCGAGCGAATGGTGGAACAATCCGCGGACGGCTTGTTTAAATCGTTCCGCGGCGCGGCCGCTGGCTGAGTATGGGGGGAGTGACGCCCACTTTCTTTGGGCGATCGGACGGACGTGGACGGAATTCGAGGGGAAGACAGGTGAGGAACTTCGGGCGGCGTTGGAAGCGCGGCGCACGCGTGCCGAAGGAGTGCTTTGGGGGCCGATCAGCCTTCTGACCTATTTTCGGGACCGGTGGCGTTGGCGGCGTTTTTGCCGGCGCCACGGCGTCCGGCTGCATGACTTGTGAGGTCCTGGGGGAGATCGGTGGGTACCCGGGTCCAGATGTAGGTGGCGCCAAGGGCGGCGGCGGCGACGACGAGGCCTCCCTGCCAGGCGTGGGGCAATTTCGCGATGCTCAGGGAGACGCAGACGAGCATCATGACGGTGGCCCAGACTTTGGCGGATCGGGGCATGCCGCGACCTTCGCGATAATTGCGGACGAGGGGCCCCACCTTGGGCAGGTTAAGAACCCAGTGAAGCAGGCGCTCACTGCCTCGCGTGAAGCAGGCGGCGGCGGCGATAAAGAAGACCGTGGCCGGCATGCCTGGCAGGAGGATTCCCATGAAGCCAAGCCCGCAGGCCGCGATGCCTGCGGCGATCCACAAGCTGCGGGCGATAGGATGGATTCGGCGTGGGGAAATGGGCATGCGTTCAGTTCCCCGGGGACCCACCCCGACAGTCGGAGGGCTTCGCCCCCGGGAAGAGGAATCCTAGCCGAGGATTGGAGGGTTGTCGCCACCGGCTTATCCGGGTCTCCGAGTCTGCGTCGCAGAGGGCGCGCTTGTGGCCCCTGATGAAGGCTCTCTAGAATGATCGTTCATGATGCATTCATGCCGTGTGCTTTGTGCGGTCTTCGTTGGGATGCTCCTCCCGGAGGCGGTTTCCGCCGAGGGGGGCTACCGCGATTTCGCCCAGGCCCCCCATGACTACTTCCTTAGGACCCCCACGGATCGATTCACGCGGTTGAAGGCGGAGATCGAGTTCGGACGGCTCCGACTGGATCGAAGCGACGAGCGAGCCTTCGTCCGGAGCCTGCTGGACGTTCTGGGAATCCCGGTTTCCTCACAAATGCTCGTGTTTTCGACCACAAGCCTTCAACTGAGCCGGATCTCACCGTCGAATCCCCGGGCGCTTTATTTCACGGAGGACATTTACCTGGGCTACATCCCCGGGGGACGGCTGGAGTTGGCGTCTCTCGATCCCGATCTCGGCGCGGTGTTCTACATCTTCGACGTGCCGCGAGGCGAGGAGGCGATCCAGGTGGAGCGGGCGACCCGATGCATGAATTGCCACGCGGGGGAGGACACGGGTCATGTCCCGGGCCTGGTGGTAAAGTCCGTGGTGCCGGGGCCGAGTGGCGGGAGTCTGGATGCGTTCCGCCTGGGCCAGACCGGGCATGGGATTCCTTGGGAGGAACGGTTCGGCGGGTGGTATCTGACGGGGCAAGGTTCGTTGACCAATCACTGGGCCAACGCGATTGGCCGGTCGGTGGATGGAGTGATGGCACGGATCCCGAATTCCCTGAACGGCCGGGTGAACCTCGAGCGCTACCTGGCGCCCACGAGTGATCTGCTGGCGCAATGGATCCACGAACACCAGGTTGGGTTCGTCAACCGGGTGGTGGGTGCAACGTATCGGGCCCGGGCGTTCCTGCAGGCGGATGGCGGAGTCGATCGTCTTTCCCATGCGAGTTTGCGGGAGCTCGAGGCGCAGGCCGGGGAGATCGTCCGCTACCTTCTGTTTGCGGATGAAGTTCCACTGCCCGCCGATGGCCTGGAAGGTGATCCAGCGTTCAAGGCGGATTTCCTCAGGACGCGGAGGGAAGCGGGCGGGCGGTCCTTAAAGGACTTTGAACTGAAGACGAGGGTCTTCGAGAACCGGTGTTCCTATATGATCTACAGCCCGGTCTTCGCCGGGCTTCCGCCGGTGGTAAAGGACCTTGTGAACCGGAGGTTGGGCGAGGCGTTGGGGCCCTGGAGCGGCGAGGGAATCGATCCGTTTGCGTACCTTCCAATGGACGAACGCCGGAGGGTCAGGGGGATTCTGCAGGCGACCTTGCCGGATCTCGGCCCGGATTGGTGAAGGCCGGGCGCGGGATCCATTTGGCATTTGGCAAAAGCAAAGGGAAAAGGAAAAGGCGCCCGGAAGGGGCGCCTTTGGAAATTCGAGGTCGTTGGGGAAAACGACGAATTACTTCTTGGCCTTATCGGTCTTCTCGCCGGCATCGACCCAACCAGAGATGCCCGCGGACATGTGCTTCACGTTCTTGTAGCCGAGCTTTTCGGCCGCGGTGGCGGCTGTCTGGTAGGCTTTGCAACGGGGGCCGCCGCAGTACGCGACGATGAGGGCGTCCTTGTCCGCGGGAAGGTGCTTGGCGAGATCCTTTTCAACCTTGTCGAAATCAATGGCGGTCGGGAGGTGGCGCTTGGCGTAGCTTTCGCTGCCATTGACGTCAATCAGGACAACCTTCTTGTCCTTCAGCGCCGACTTAACTTCCGCGACGCTGATGTCGGGAAATTCGCCAGCGAATGCGGTGAGGGCGATACAAGCGGAGGCGAACAGTGCGATGAGCTTCTTCATGGGAACGTGGGGCTGCGGTTTTGGCTGATTTGGTTGATAGGCGGCTTCAAGTCTCTCGGGCGCTGCCACCCGGGCCCGCTCGACAAATGGATCTGGTCCACCCTGGATCCTGGCGGCTGGGAGCCTCGAAACGCCCGTAACCAATAGCGGGAGTTCTTTGGTGTGCAAGCCCGATTTATGGCCCGATTTATGGCCTCCTCAACCTGGACCCATGGGGGCAGCACCCGCTGACAGGGAGGTCATCGTTCCCGCCCCTCAAGAAGACAGATTCCCTGAGCCGGGGATCTGCAGGGATTGAAGCGCTTGGTCCAACTCCTGGACATTGATGGGTTTGATGAGGTGCCTCCTGAAGCCCGCCAACCGGCTTCGGGCGATATCCTCCTCCATTCCGTAGCCGGTCATGGCGATTCCGATCACGTCCCCACGGGGGGCGAGTTCGCTCATCAGCTCACAACCGTTTCCATCGGGAAGGCCAATGTCAGAAATGAGCACATGAAACGATTCGCACGCCGCCATCGCCATGGCTTCGGTGATGGAGGCCG
>JBBQIU010000500.1:0-3722 GCA_038325245.1 Verrucomicrobiota bacterium | reverse complement strand
ATATCGACGGATCGGATGTGCGGATGCGGGAGGGGGCGGTATTGAGACTGCCGCGTGTGACCCAGATCCGTGGGGACTCGCCTTTCTGGCTGGCGGACGGACCGGGTTCGTTGATCGATGCGCAGTGGGTCACGAGCATCGCACTGAACACGAGCGCTACGTTTCCGATCCATGCCCGGAACCTGGGGCGGGTGGATCTCTCGGGCCTGGGGACGATCCGGGGTCCGTTGCGGCCGGATGCGCGCGGGGAGGGGGTGGTGGACCTGAGTGGACTGCGCGGACGATGGACGAGTCTGGGCTTCAACAACCGGGCGGACCTTACGGCGATTGATGGGGGCCGCATTGTGATGCCGGGGATCACCGAGATCGATCAGGTCAACGTGGATCTGAACTCGGCGGAGGGCCTTCCGACGTCGAAGTGGGTGTCGGTCACGGATTGCCTGGTGGAACTGGCGGGGGCGGAACTCGATTTCGCGTCAGTGACGAACGTGGATGCGTCGGATTTGCGGTTAAGCGACGGCGGGGTGATACGCCTACCGCGAGTGGAGCGGATTCGGGGCGCGTCCCCCTACTGGCTGGTGACCGGGGCCGGAAGTTTCATCGACGCGAGTTCGGTGTTGGATATTAGCCTGAATGCGGCGGCGACGTTCCCCATTCAAACTCGTAATCAGGGGCGTGTTGATCTGTCGGGACTGAAATCGATCCGGGGGCCGCTCCGACCCGACGCCCGGAGGGAGTCGGAAATTGATTTGGGGGGGTTACGGGGCCGCTGGACGAGCCTCGGCTTCAACAACCAGGCACAGATCACGGCCGTCGAAGGTGGGCGCATCCTCATGCCGGGCATCACGGAGATCGACACGGCCACGGTGACCCTCGATTCGGTGAAGGGCCTGGAGACGGCGCAGTGGGTGGCGCTGACCGAAGGCTCCCTCCAGATCACCGAGGACGTGTGGAACCTCGACAACGTCACGAACGTCAACGGCATGGACATTCAGGTGCGCGAAAGGGCGGTGCTGAGGCTGCCCAAATTGGAGCAGATCCGAGGGAATTCGCCGTATTGGCTCGTGGACGGCCCCGGAACGCTCCTTGATGCGCATTCGGTGAGGGAGGTGTCGCTCAACCAGGCCGCGACGTTTCCGATTCAGGCCCGCAACGAGGCGAGAATCTACCTGTCCGGGCTCACACTGCTTCAGGGCCCGCTTCGACCCGATGCGCGGAGCGGGGCGGTCATTGACCTTAGCGGGGCTAGGGGTTTCTGGAGCAGCGAGGGATTCAACAATCAGCAACGGGTGTACGCATCGACCGATGGCTGGGTGCGGATGCCGGGTATCACGGGATTCGAGTCGGGCACGCTCACGGTGGAGGACACCGGACGGATCGACACGGGTCAGCTCGAACAGTTGATCGACAGCGAGGTGACGGTGACCGGTTTCGATGCGGTGCTGGCGTTCGGCAATCTGCGGGACCAGACGGGGTCCACGTTTCGGACGTCGAACGGCGGCCAGATCGTCTTCGCTTCAGCGCCACGGATCTTGCAAGGGCCGCTGGGGAGTTTGGTGGCGATCGGGGCTTCGCTGGTGTTGTCGGTGGATGCCGACGGCGATGGGCCGTTGAGCTACCAGTGGTATCAGAACGGGCAGCCGTTACGGGGCGCGGTGGGTGCCTCGCTTCGGCTGGTGGACATCGGGTTGGAGGAGGCCGGGAGTTACAGTGTGTCGGTGAGAAACGCGGCGGGGCTCATCTCCAGCGAGCCCGTGTCGGTGCGACTTATTGCCGAACCGCTTCCTTTTGATGACACGTTTGAGCGGCGGGGGTTGTCGACGCGCCTGGAATGGGTGGGAACCGGCAGCAACCGGGAGGCGACGGTGGACCCGGGCGAGCCGCGGCATGCTTTGAAGCGCGCAGGAAATTCGATCTGGCTGACCTGGCGCGCGCCGCAGTCGGGAGTCGTGACGTTTCGAACGACGGGCTCGACCTTCGACACCCTGTTGGCGGTGTATTTCGGCACTTCCTTCGCGGCCCTGGCTTCGAATGAGGTCGCGTCGGACGACGACAGCGGTGGTTTCCTGACGAGCCTGGTGCGATTCAACGCCCGGCAGGGCGTGGACTACGAGATTGCGATCAGCGGGTTTGCGGGAGCCTCGGGCGACGTGATGCTAAGTTGGACGCTCGACCCGGCGTCCCCTGCACTGCCGGAGATCGACCAGCAACCCGTGGATGCGCTCGCCGTGGTGGGCGGGTCTGCGCGATTTGCCGTTGGGGCGAGGCCGCCCGGAGTCACGTATCAATGGGCGCGAAACGGGACGCCGATTCCTGGGGAGACTCGATCGTCCCTCGAATTGCCAAATGTTCGGTCCGAGGACGCCGGTACGTACCGGGTTGAAGTGCGGACGACGGGTGGCGCGATACTCATCAGTTCGGAGGCGCTGCTGGAAGTGGTGGATCGGGCGGAGAACGCGTCCGGGTTGAGCGCCGACAAGCTGGACGACCTGTTCACGGACGCGGAACTGGCGGGTGCTGAGTCGGCCCTGATGGGGATTCGAACCCTGGCCGCGACGGGAAGTGTCGGGGTCGGCCTGCCCGGGGGGCAATGGACGGACAACACGGGATCGACTCGAAGTCCGGGAGATCCGGTCGTGTGCGACGTGGCGACGTCGGCGACGCGGTGGTTTCGACTGCAACTGAAGGTCCCGTTGGTTCCCGAGTTCGTGCTGCACACGGTGGGGAGCGAGATCCCGGCGTTCATGGCCGTATTCACGAACCACACCGCCCTGACCCTGCTGGCGTGTGACGCCGCTCTGTTGCCGGAGAAACCGGCGGCACGCGTGACCTTTTCCGCAAGGTCCGGGGTCGATTACCTCGTGTTGGTGGATGGAGTGGATGGCGCCCGGGGTCGTATCAAGCTGAACTGGGTGCTGGAGGAGATTCCGCCGCCGGTCCAGAGACCCCAGTTGTCCTTCGATGCCGGGCGACTGGTGATCCAGATGTTCCCGCTTCCCGGACTGTATGATTGGCAGGTGGGAGGTGGGTTGGGTGGGTGGCAGAACGTTTTCCGGACGAACCTGACGGAGGGTAACTTCCGATACATGGACCCGGACCCGGCGACGGGGGCGGCGAGGTTTTTCTGGTTGAAACCGGTGGTGCCGTGAGGGCTCATGCGGAAGCCAGATTCCAGTTCGACGACGGGTGGGCGTGGGCAGTCGGGAACGGGTGCGCTGTTTGGGACCACACATTGGACCCTGGTGGAGAGATCGCAGGGGGGGACGCCACCGTGGCGCAGTTGGCGCTCGAGGAATTGTGCAAGGCCTATTGGAAGCCGGTGTATGCGTTCGTCCGTCGGCGTGGCCACGCCTCGCACGAAGCGCAGGATCTGACGCAGGCGTTCTTCGCACGGTTGCTCGCCGGAGACAGTTTGCGACGGGCCGATCCCGAGCGGGGCAAGTTCCGGTCGTTTCTCCTTTCTGCGGCGAAGCATTTCCTTTCGAACGAGTGGGACAAGGCGCGAACCTTGAAACGCGGGGGGGATCGCGAGTTCGTGCCGATCCATGCGGGTGACGAGACGACGGGCATCGGGGTGGATCCGGCGGGCGGCGAAAGCCCGGACCGCGCCTACGACCGGCAGTGGGCGTTGTCGGTGTTGGATCAGGTTCTGGAACGGTTGCGCCGGGAACACTCCGACGCCGGGAAGGGGGTGGTCTTCGAAGCATTGAAGGGGACGCTGA
>JBBQIU010000499.1:0-3724 GCA_038325245.1 Verrucomicrobiota bacterium | reverse complement strand
AGAGGGTTAGGGTGAGGGGTTCCCGGAATGCCCTTTGCAATGACTTGGGGACAGTTCATGGGTAGGAACGATTTCCGAGGAATGGACACGTGTTCGGACCATGAACCGGAGGGAGAGCCGGCTTACGCTGTGGGCTAATGCTCTGGCGCCACTCCGTGGCTTGCTGAAGCAAGTGCCACGAAATCAACGGAACGTTTCCACGGTTCATGGGAAGCGAAGTTCTCCAAAAATTGGACACGGATTGGAACCTTGGCCCGTGGCCATCAGCCGGCGTTTTCGAGGGGGCGCTGGGAAATTTCGAGCATGCGCTCGATCGGCAGACGGGCGCGCCGGATGGTTTCGGGGTCGAGCTCGACCCTCGGCGAGAGATTGGCCATGCAATCGTGGAGTTTTTCGAGGGTGTTGAGTTTCATGAACCGGCACTCGTTGCAGCGGCAGTTTTCGGTTGGGGCGGCGATGAAGGTCTTGTCAGGGCACTCTTTCTGAAGCCGGTGAAGCATGCCCGCCTCGGTGGCGATGATGATCGCGGGAGCCCGGGATGCCTTGCACCAGGAGACCATTTTCTCGGTGGAACAGACCTCATCGGCGAGCATGCGGACGGCTTTGGTGCACTCGGGGTGGGCCACCAGGGGGGCGTCGGGATGTTCCTGGCGGATGCGGGTGATGACCGAATGGGTCCACTCGACGTGGACGTAGCAACTGCCCTTCCAAAGCGTCATGGGGCGGCCGGTTTGCTCGATGACCCAGCTTCCGAGGTTTTCGTCTGGGACGAAGAGGATGTCACGGTCCTTGGGGGCGGCCTGGACAATTTTCACGGCATTGCCGCTGGTGCAGAGCACGTCGCAAAGGGCCTTCACCGCGGCCGAGCAGTTGATGTAGGCGATCGTATAGAACCGGGGATTGGTGGCCTGAAGGGCGGCGAGCTTGTCGGCGGGGCAGCTTTCCTCGAGGGAGCAGCCGGCATCGCGATCGGGTAGAACGACGATCTTGCCGGGGTTCAGGATCTTCGCGGTCTCGGCCATGAAATGGACCCCGCAGAAGACGATGACATCCGCCGAGGTTTTTGCGGCCTGCTGGGAGAGGCCGAGAGAATCGCCGACGTAATCGGCGACGTCCTGGATCTCGGGTACCTGGTAATTGTGGGCCAGGATGACGGCGTTGAGACGTTTCTTGAGGGTCAGGATGTCACGGGAAAGTGAATCGAGTCGCTCCGGAGGAAGGACGGGGCGGGTGGTGAAACGATCCACGCCCGTGGCGAGGGCGTCGGCGGCATCCAACATGGAAGGGTTGTAAACCCTTCCGGACGGATGGGCAACATTCCCGCCCGCCACGAATCATGGAGCGGTGAATCCTCAAGTCGTCGGCTGATCTCCGGTCTTGGAAGCGTGGATCAGCCCATGAATCTTAATCTTAATCCTAATCTCAATCTGGATCGGCCATTCCTCAGGCGAGGTGGCCTCGCAGTGATTGGGGGGATTAAGATTAGGATTAGGAGGGAGATTCCGAGGTTACCCAGCGCGGCGTTTGACGGGGGGGGGGCGGGTCCGGCATCGTCGCGTGCATGCGGTTGAGACGTATTGCTCGGGAGAAAGCTTTGCAGTTCCTGTTCCAGCACGAGGTGAATCCCACAGAAGGGCTGGTGCGGGAACTGGACGCCTTTTGGGCGGAGCAGTTCCGGGCGATGCGCGAGGAGCGGGGGGACAAACCCGTGGAGGAGGGGGAGCCGGAGCCGGCACCGACGACGGACGAGGCGGCGATCCGGTCGTTTGCGGACGGACTGGTGGAGGGAACACTTTCGCGGATGGCGGACATCGACGCGGAATTGAGCCGGGTGATGATCAACTGGTCCCTGCACCGGTTGGCGGCGGTGGATCGGAATATTCTGAGGATGGCGGTGTACGAGATGCGGTTCCGGGATGACATTCCCCCGGTCGTGACCATCAACGAGGCCATCGACATCGCCCGGAAGTTTTCGACGGCGGACAGCGGCAAATTCGTGAACGGCATCCTGGACCGGATCAAGGGTGAGTTGAGCCGTCCAGCGCGGGAGCCGGCCGGTACGTAGGGAAGGCGTTTTGGGGCGCGGCGCTCCGCATCGATGTTTGCTGATTTGCATCTTCACACGCGGTACTCGGACGGCACCTACACGCCGGCGGAGCTGGTGGATGCCGCCCGGACGGTGGGACTGTCGGAGATTTCGCTGACGGACCACGACACACTGGATGGTTGTGATGAGGTCGCGACGCTGGCGGCGAGCGCGGGGATTCGATTCATTCCCGGCACGGAGATCACGGCCGAACTCGATGGGCGTGAGCTTCATATTTTGGGGTATTTCGTGGACGCGGCGCATCCGGATCTCGCGCGCGAACTGAAGCACGCGCAGAACATTCGCACGAAGCGTGTGCGGGAGATGGTGGCGCGGCTGAATTCGAAGGAGATCCCGTTGTCGGTGGACGCCGTGCTCGAGATGGCCAACTGCAACGCGCCGGGTCGCCCGCATGTGGCGCGGGCGTTGGTTGCGGCGGGCTTCTGTCTGAGCCCAGACGACGCGTTCGAGCGCTACCTCAAGAAGGACCGCCCGGGCTGGGTGCCCAAGCGGAAGATGTCGGCGACTCGGGCGTTGGAGTTGATTCATGCGGCAGGCGGGCTCGCTGTGATGGCGCATCCCGGATTGAACCATGATGACCGGATGGTGATGAGGTTGGCGCGAATGGGTGTGGACGGTCTCGAGTGCCACCATCCGAAGCACAGCCCGGCGGCCGCGACGCGCTACGAAGGGATGGCGCGGGAACTCGGTCTGGTGGTGACCGGCGGGTCGGATTGCCACGGAACCAGCAAGGCGCGGCCTTCGATTGGAACCGTCAAGATACCGACGGCCTTCGTGGACGCTCTGCGCGTGCGGCTCGCGGAAAGGCGCGCAGCAAGCGTGACCAAGGCAACGGCCATCGAGCGCGCTTCGGAGCAACCCACGGCGGCGCAAGCCGAGGACTCGCGAACTCCGGAGCGGAGGTCGGAGTGATTCCGTCCCTTCCCGCGTTATGGCTTGGCTGCGGCATTTCCATCCCGATCCCTGCCTTCCGTGCCTCCGTGGCTAATTGAATCTGCCAATTTCGCATGGGCCTATTTTCCAAGATCAAAGCCGGCCTTCAGAAGACCCAGGAAAAGCTGGTTCACGAACTGAAGCGCATTGTCACATTGTCGCCGAAGCTCTCGTCGACGTCGCTCGCCGACATCGAAGCCGCGCTGATGGGGGCGGACCTTGGGATGGCGATGACGCAACAGATCGTCGCGGCGGTGAAGCAGTCCTTCGAGACGCAGGGGCGCGGAGGCGCCGATGTGCTGACGGTGGCGCGGTTGGAGGTGGAGAAGGCCTTCGACGGCAATCCAGCGGAACTGAAGAAGGAAGGCGGGGGCCTGACCGTGGTGTCGATCGTGGGTGTCAATGGCACGGGCAAGACGACGACCACCGCGAAGCTGGCGCATTTCGTGCGGGGCCGCGGGCAGACGGCGGTCATCGCGGCGTGCGACACCTTTCGCGCGGCGGCGATCGAGCAATTGAAGCTCTGGGGGCAGCGTCTGGACGTGGAGGTGGTGGCGGGCGCCTACGGTGCGGACGCGGCGGCGGTGGGGCACGACGCCGTTTCGGCCGCGCGCGCCCGGAAGGCGGACTACCTGCTGGTGGACACGGCAGGTCGCTTGCACACGAAGCACAATCTCATGCAGG
>JBBQIU010000498.1:0-3729 GCA_038325245.1 Verrucomicrobiota bacterium | reverse complement strand
TCCCCGAAGGGTAGATGAGCACAGGGATGCTACTCCCATTCTTAACCTTCATCCTAATCCTAATTTTAATCCGATTTGTCCCGCGTTCACTGAAGGGTACGTCGAAGGAAGAGGCCGATTAAGATTAAGATTAAGATTAGGAGAAGGATCGACAACCTGGGGATGCACCCCCCGCAAGCTTGACCCGGGGCCTGATTCCTCGTAGGCAGCCGGGCACAACCTTACATGCGTTGCGGTACCTTTCACCTCCTGTTGGCGTGTGTCTTGCTTTTCCAGTGTGTGGAATCGGCCCCGGCTGCGGAGGCGGCCGCTTTGAGCGCACCGGACAAGGCGGAGTTGCGCAGGCAGGCGGAGCGGTGTCGGCGGCTCCTGCGGAATACCGTCTTTGATTTCTACATGCCGGGTTGCCTGGACGGCGTGAACGGCGGGTATTGGGAAGACTGGAAGGACGGGCGGTTCGTGCCGCGGGGGGAGAAGTTCCTGACCTTGCAGGCGCGGCAGCTCTGGTTTTTCTCGACGATGGCGTCCGAGAACATTGAGCGGGCGAAGTGCCTGGAGGCTGCATGGCTGGGTTACGAGTTTCTGCGGCGTGGTTTTCGGGATGCGCGCGGGGGCGGGTATATCTCGAAGGTGACAGACGCCGGGGCGCCGGTGGACACGCGGAAGCATGCCTACCACAACTCGTTCGTGATGTACGCGCTGGTGGCGTATTATCAGGCGTCGCGGCAGGGCGGGGTGTTGAGGGAGGCGCAGGACCTCTTCCGTGTCTGGGATCGGCGGGCGCATGATGCGAAGAACGGTGGTTATGGGGAGTTTTTCCATCGCGACTGGAGTCCGGTGACCGATCCGAAGGAGTCGCAGTACGTGGGGGCGATTGGGACGAAGACGTACAACACGCATCTGCATCTTCTGGAATCGTTCACGGCGCTGGCGCGGGTCTGGCCGGACGGGACGCTCCGGAACCGTCTGGAGGAACTGGTGCAGATCAACGTCAGCGTGGTCCAGCATCCGCAGTTTCGGTGCAACATCGATGGATGGCGTCCGGATTGGCAGATGGTGACGGAACCGCAGAATCTCCGCGCCAGCTATGGGCACGATGTGGAGTGCGCCTGGCTGACCTTGGATGCGGTGCGCACCCTGGGACGCCCGGAGGCGCTCTACCGGGGTTGGGCGGAGTCGCTGGCGGACTACTCGCTCGAGCACGGGTACGACCGGTCCCACGGTGGATTCTTCTACACCGGACCGCTGGGTGAGCCGGCGGACGACACCAAAAAGGAGTGGTGGGTGCAGGCGGAGGCTTTGGTCGGGATGCTGGACCTCTACCGGTTGACGGGAGACGTCCGGTACTACCGGGCCTTCGCGGGAACTCTGGATTTCATCGAGCGCCATCAGGTGGCCCCGAACGGCGGGTGGTGGGCCACGCGCAGCGCGGATGGATCGCCCCATTTGAATACCTCCCGAAGCTCGATGTGGCAGGGGGCGTACCACAATGGCCGGGCGTTGCTGCTCTCGGCGAAGATACTTTCCAACTTGAAACCAACGACCAACTGACATGCCAAAAGCCATTACCTCCATCCGGGCCGGGATCATCGGCACCGGTTTCATCGGTCCTGCCCACATCGAGGCTCTCAAGCGGATCGGCGTCCAGGTGAGTGCGATCGTCGACAACGAGCGTGCGAAAATTGTCGCGGACAAGTGGGGAGTGCCGAACGCGATCACGGACCTCGACCACCGGAAGCTGGTGACGCACCCGGAAGTGGACGTGGTGCATATTGCGTCGCCGAACAAGCTCCACGCGGAACATGCGGCCGATGCGCTCAAGGCGGGGAAGCACGTCGTCTGCGAGAAGCCGCTGGCGATGACGTCGAAGGAGACGGCGCAGTTGGTGAAGCTGTCGCTGGCGCGACCGGATCAGGTGTTCGCGGTGAATTACAATCTGCGGTTCTATCCGGCGGTGTTGCAGTTGCGGGCGGCGGTGCAACGCGGCGACCTGGGTGAGATTTTCCACGTGAACGGGAGTTACATGCAGGACTGGCTGTTGAAGGACACGGACTACAACTGGCGGCTGCTACCGAACGAGGGCGGGGCGTTGCGCGCGGTGTCGGATGTGGGGACGCACTGGATGGACGCGGTTTCCTTCATCCTGGGGTCGAAGGTGAGTGAGGTGTACGCGCAGTTGGAGACCCTGCACAAGAAGCGGAAGCGTCCGCTGGGCGAGGTTCAGACCTATGCGAAGGCAGGCGCCGAAATGAAGTATGAGACCTATCCTGTGGAGACGGAGGATTACGCAGCGGTCCTGCTGCGGTGGGCAAGCGGCACGTTCGGGAGTGTGAACGTGTCGCAGGTGGCCGCGGGTCGGAAGAACTGTCTCCGGCTGGAGATCTACGGTTCGAAGAAGTCGGCGTGCTGGAATTCAGAGGAACCCAACACGATCCAGTATGGGAGCCGGGACGGGGCGAATGAGCGTTCGCTGCGGGGTTCGCCGGGGTTCATGGACGACATCGCGGGGTATTCGGACTATCCGGCCGGGCACGCCGAGGGATTTCCGGACGCCTTCAAGATGAACATGCGTGCCATCTACACGGCGATTTCGACGGGAAAGAAGGGGCCGATTCCGTTCGCATCGGTCGAGGACGGGCACCACGAGGTGAAGGTGTGCGACGCGATCCTGAAGAGCAGCAAGACGCGGAAGTGGGTCAAGGTCTGATCCCTGCCGGGGAGTCCGTCAGTTGTCGACGATCGTCGGAGTGATGGAGATGACGAGTTCCTTTTTGACGGTGAAATCGACCTTGCCGCGGAAGAGGTAGCCGAGGAGGGGGATGTCGCCGAGCAAGGGGATCTTCTTGGTGGTCCTGCCGTGCTCGTCCTGCATGAGGCCGCCGAGGATGATGGTGGTGCCGGAGCGGACGCGGACGAGGGTGGAAGCCTGCTTGATGTCGAGGACGGGCGCGGTCGTTGTCTTGCTCGGGGAGATCCGGGTCTCGACGAGACTGGTCAGGACGGGGGCGATATCGAGGGTGACCCAGTCGTCGCCGGAGATTTGGGGGGTGATGGCGAGGATGGTGCCGATGGTGATGGTCTGGATGGCGTCCTCCTGCAACTGACTGGTGGTGCCGGCGGTGGTGCCCGGGATGATGGTAGTGCGGCTGCTGAAGAAGGGGGTCTCGGTTCCGACCTTGATCATCGCGGTCTGATTGTTGATCACGCGGATCCGGGGTTGGGAGACGACGTTGACTTCTCCCTGTTCCTCAAGCGCTTCGAGGAGCACCTGGGTGTTTCCGTTCTTGAAGAGGAAGTTGAGGGACGAATCACCGATGGGCATGCCGCCCGCGGCGCTGGTGACGATGGTCGAGCCGCCCGTGAGGGCCACTCCTCCGAACGCTTCGGCCGCATGGCTCCAGTTGATGCCGAACTGGGACTGGTTCCGCAACGTGACGTCGAAGATGCGGGCCTGAATCTCGACCTGGCGGGCGACGGAACCGCTGAGGCTTTCCAGGTAGCGGGTCACCCGTTTCAGGGCGGACGGCCGGTCTGTGATCTGGATGATGCCGGCGGTCATGTTGATGGCGACCGACTCGCGGCCCACGGGAGTGAGCATCGTGGCCAGCTCCTCCTTGAGTTCGACCCAGAAATTCACCGGATTGTCTGCGGTGAGATTCACCGAGGAACCGCCCGAGGAGCTTCCACCCCCCCCCCCCCCCCCCCCCCCCCGCCAAGCCGAGGGGCGAA
>JBBQIU010000497.1:0-3747 GCA_038325245.1 Verrucomicrobiota bacterium | reverse complement strand
CGGCGCTCATGTCCGTCGCATTCACGTGGGCCTGGAGGCCTGCCCGTTTGGACTGAGGCCACAGGGAACGCAGAGAGCGCAGAGAAGGAACCTGGTTTTCGCCAAACACCTTCAGGTTCTGGACCTCTGATTCTCGAAGGGCGCGTCCTGGGGCGTCGGCCTGCGCCCAAGTTTCGCCTTGCGGGAGCGGATGGGAAAACTTTACACCGTGGCATGAACGCTTTCTCCGCCTGGGTCCGCTGGGCCGTCGTCCTGGCCTCCGCCGGCACCTTGAGTTGGGCGGAGACCCTCACCACCGAATCCAACCCCGACGCGCTCCATGGTCCGGAGCCGGCGCCTGGTCATTCGATGCACGGCGATGCGTTCAATGAGGGACCGCGCAGCGCGGCCGTCCTCATAGAGGGCATGCCCCAAGTCCACTTTCCTGTCACCTCCACCAACGGCGCCGTCCAGGCGTACTTCGACCAGGGGGTCGGGCAGCTTCATGGCTTCTGGTATTTCGAGGCGGAACGAAGCTTTCGCCAGGCCGCCCATCTGGATCCGAATTGCGCCATGGCCTACTGGGGCATGGCCATGGCCAATGTGAACAATCCAGGGCGCGCCCGAGACTTTGTTGAGCGCGGAAGCGCGCTGAAATCCCAGGCGTCCGCGAGGGAGGCCCGCTGGATCGAGGCTCTCGCCGACTACCGGCGGGAGAAGGACGGTGACAAGGACCGCCCTGAAAAGGAGCGCCGCCGCGAGTACATCCGTGCCCTGGAGTCTCTCGTTCAGGATTTTCCGGACGACGTCGAGGCCCGCGCCTTCCTCAGCTACCAGATCTGGGACAACGCCGGCTTCGGAAACGAGAAACCCCTCGTGATCTCGAGTCACCAGGCGGTCGACGCTTTGCTGGACGGCGTTTTCAGCCGCGCACCCATGCATCCCGCGCACCATTACCGCATCCATCTTTGGGACGGTGAGAAACCGGTGCGGGCGCTGGATTCGGCGGCGAAAGGGGGGCCTGCGGGTCCTGGCATTGCCCACCTTTGGCACATGCCGGGGCACACGTACGACAAGCTCCAGCGCTACGCGGATGCCGCGTGGCAGCAGGAGGCGTCGGCGCGGGTCGACCACGCGCACATGATTCGCGCACGAATTCTCCCGGACCAGATCCACAACTACGCCCATAATCAGGAATGGTTCTGCCGCTCGCTCAGCCATCTCGGGCGCGTGAACGAGGCCGCCGACATTGCGCGCAATCTCACTGAGTTGCCTCGCCATCCGAAGTGGAACCACCTGGGCAAAGGCGGCTCAACCTCGGCCTATGGACGCATCCGCCTCGCGGACACTCTGCTTCGTTGGGAACTGTGGGATCAGGCCATCGCGGAGGTGGAGGGCGACCATTTGGAGACCACCGACAACCGCGATCATGAAACACGGCGGCAGTTCACCCTTGGGTACGCCCGCCTGATGAAGACGGGGGATACGAATGCCGTCGGCGAGGCAATCGCCGCCCTGGAAAAACTGCGAGCCGAAACGGGAGTCGATCGCGTCAAGGCGGCGGACGAAGCCGAGAGCAGAGCCCGCAAGGAGAACAAGAATCGTGACGAAATCAGCCGAGCCATGGCCGAGGCGATGCTCGCCTATGAGAAGGACACGCTACCCGTCGACGAGGCATTGGCTGAGTTGCGCGGATGGTTGGCGGCGTTTCGGGGGGCGGGCGACGAAGCCAAAGAGTTTCTTGGGCAGGCGAAGAGAATGCCGAAGACCCGCCTCGCCTATGCCTGGCTCAAGGCGGGGAACCTCGCCGAAGCCGAGAAAGCGGCCCGGGACGCGTCGGAGAAATCCACGAACCAACTGCATGAACTCGCCGTGCGTTGCGACGTCTTGTGGCAGGTCGGCAAGACCAACGAAGCCAGGGAGGCGTTCGCATCCGTGCGGGCCGCTGCCGGGTCGGCGGAACCCGGCCTCCCGATTCTTCAACGACTCCAGCCAGTCGCGGACGCGCTCGGCATCTCAGGAGACTGGCGCAATCCCTACCCTGTCCCGGGCGATCTTGGGAATCGACCTCCGCTGGACTCGCTGGGACCCCGTTTCTGGACGCCGTATTCCGCACCCTCCTGGCGTTTCGCAAAGGGTGATGGCGAGACGATGGCATCGACCGCGTTCGCGGGCCGGCCGCATCTCCTGATCTTCTACCTTGGCCATGGCTGCCCGCACTGCATTGAGCAGTTGAAGACATTCGGACCGGCGGCCGCCGATTTCACCTCCGCTGGGATCCCGATCGTCGCCATCAGCTTGGACGCGCCCGAGGACCTTCCGTGGACGGCCCGTCGCGCCGGCACCGACGGCAAGACGCCATTCCCGGTTGTCTCCGACGAATCCAGAGCGGGCTTCAAGGCGTTCGGCGCATACGACGACTTCGAGGACCGCCCCCTGCACGGGACGTTCCTGGTCGATGCCCGGGGACAGGTGCGTTGGCAGGACATCGGTGCGGAACCGTATACGGATGTGAAGTTCCTGCTCGGGGAGGCGAAGCGACTTTTAGGAACGGCGAAGAGCCTGGCGGCGGCGGCGAATTCGGGGGGTTGAGCGAAAGGAGTTCGTTGCAGGGATCGCGGGTATCGGTGCGGCGTCGTTTTTTCGGTGGACGCGGGTGATACGCTGTCGCCGATGAAGATGAGTGAGACACCTCCGTTGCTTCCCCCGCGCCAGGAAATGGAGCGGGCGTTCTCACGGCGTGATCGGGAGTACGATGGCGTGTTTTTCACGGCGGTCCGGACGACGGGGATTTTCTGCCGGCCGTCCTGCCCTTCGCGGCCGAATCTGGAGAACGTCGAGTTCCTGCCATCGATCAGGAAACGCACTGGAACGCAGTGGGGTCGAACGCACTGGGGTCAAACACTGACATTTGACATTCTGAGCGGACATTCACGGGCTATGAGCGCTGGGCTCACTGCGGAACCCGGCCCAACGGAATCGGCCGGTGAGGCTTCCGGCCGGGATTTGGGAGAGCCGGGTGGAGACGGTGGGGGTGGGGTGTTCGGCTGGGTCGGAAAGGCGGGCCACCCGCGTTGGAAATTACGCGGCGTGCGAAGGCGCGAGGAACGCTAAGGGATCCAGGGGGGAATCATCGAATCAGGATCTCGATCGATTACGACCATGGAATCCGCCCTCCCTCCTCTCACCGCGGCGCGCCTCACGCAAAATTCGCTACTATAGATTCCCTACGGTCGATCACTCGGAATCCCGCCCTACGCTAATTGGCGAGTAAGTCGGATGCAGCGTCCCTCCAATCGGCAACGGGAGTGTCCTTTTCCTTGATTCGAATTCACGCGCCCAGCTAGCTTTCGCGCCATTCAAGGGTGGGAGGCCGAAGGATTTCCGGAAGTACGTGTTGGCACGCACGGTCCTTCGCGGCGGACCACCCGACTCACTCCCTCGTGGCTTCCACGTCCCAGGAATCATGAACATGCAGCACTTTCAACGACTCTCCGGCCTGGTGGCACTCTCACTCGGCGCGGCGTCGACGACCTCCCTGGCCGTCGGCTTCCGGCTTCCGAACCAGGATCCCGAGGCCATCGCGCGTGGCAATGCCTTCGTCGCCACCGCCGACAATCCGTCCGCGATCTATTACAACCCGGCGGGCATCACGCAGCTCAAGGGACACAATGTCCGCGCCGGCATGTATTTCGTATCGGCGGGAATCGACTACGAATCCCCCACCGGCGCGACGGCGACCGCGGACGACGAGTTCAAACCGGTGCC
>JBBQIU010000496.1:0-3750 GCA_038325245.1 Verrucomicrobiota bacterium | reverse complement strand
GCCAATCCCAGCCCGGTCCCGCCGTACTTCACATGGGTCGAGGGGTCCCCCTGCTGGAACGGCTGGAAGAGCCGCGCCAACTGTTCCGGCGTCAGGCCGATCCCCGTGTCGGTGACCGAGAACGCCACCGCCGCACCCGCGGGCGCCTCCACAGCGGGGGTGGCGCCCGCCAATGCTGCGACGGACACGGTGATCACGCCGTGCTCCGTGAACTTCGCCGCGTTGCTCAGGAGGTTGAACAGCACCTGGCGCAGCCGCGTCGCGTCACTGGTCATGCTCCCGACGTCCGGTGCGCAGATGATCTCCATTCGGTTTCCCCGCTTGGCGACCAGCGGCTCGACGGTGGACGTGGCGTCCTGAACCAGGCTCTCCACGAGAAACGTCGACACCGACAGCGCCACCTTGTCGGCCTCGATCTTTGACAGGTCGAGAATGTCGTTGATGAGGAGCAGTTGATGCCTCGCTGCGGTCTGGATTTTCTCCAGATCCGGGACCATGCCGGTGGCCCCCACTTCGGGCGCCTCCTCTGCGAGCATCTCGCTATAGCCGATGATCGCGTTGAGGGGTGTCCGCAGTTCGTGGCTCATGCTGGCCAGGAACCGGGACTTCGCACGGTTCGCGTCCTCCGCCACCTCCTTCGCCGCCGCCAGTTCCTGCCGCTGCCGCATGATCTCGTCATTGGCGAAGCGCAGTTGCTGGTTCGATCGCGTCAGCTCCGCGGTCTGTTCCTCCAATTGCCGACTGGTCATGGCGAACCGTTTCGCCAAATGCACGGAGGTCGCGCCGAAGAAGAGCGCCACCCCAAGCTGGCTGAAGGTAAGCCCCCCGAATCCAGGGATGGCCACGTGGAACCCCGAAAACACAATCAGCGCCCCCAGTCCGGCTCCAATCGTCCGCGCCCCTTCCTTCCGCGCCCTCCACGCCGTCGCTGCAATCACCACCCCTCGAAACGCCGAAACCGCGACCACCGCGGCACCCACCAACTCCGCCGGCAGGAGCAACAGCCTGGGCAGTCCTAAGACGAGATGGTTCACGATCTGGACCAACACAACCACCAAGGTCACATGGGTCCAGACCATCGAGGGCGGCCGTTCCGCCGATTCGAAGAGATCGATCAATAGCCTCCAGACCAACAGCGCCAGAAACGGAATCGCGTGCCGGCCCAGCTCGTTCAACCCGAAAATCGGCGTGCTCATCAACGCGCCCAGCCCGCTGATGAGCGCGAAGTACAGGTGGTTCCGCGCCCTGCGCTGAAACGCAAAGAGAAGCGCGTGGATCAGGCAGAAGGCCGCCAACAAGCCCGCCACAAAACTCAGCCCGGACAGGGCGCTCGGCGCGGCACTCCGCCCCGGCGGCGGCAGGGCACCGTCCGGGGGGCGCCTGAGAAACGACTCAGACGGGAAAACATCCTCAACCACCCGCGCCCCGTCCCGCAGCTCCGCCTGGGCCGTCCCCGTTTCGAAATCCATCGAGAAGACCAATCCAGGCGCCCCGGCCCCCACCGCAAGCGTTCCCCACATGTCCCGCCGGATCTCCTCCTCACCCCGCTCGTGATCCCAAACGCGCAACTCGTCCACCGCCCCCAGAAACGTCGTCCCCATTTCCCGCGGCGTCACCGACCCGCCCAGCCGGCATTCGCCATCCGCCAGCGCCGAGGCGAAGCTGCCCGCGTACGCGTTCACGGGTTCCTGCAGGATCCCATTCACGTACATCCGCATTCCACCCGAGCCCGTGACGGCCGCCACGTGCACCCACGCTCTTTCATTCAACACGTTCCGGGTATTCAACCATTGAAGCCCGGCCCGGGCGTCCCCCACCACGAGCGCCAATCCGTTCCCCTGGCTGCCCAACGAGAGATCCCGCATCGGCCCGCCGTAGTTGAACAACCGCCGGTTGGGTCCGAACCCGTCCCACCGCGCCCAGCACTCAATCGTTGCATTCGTCAGCCCGCGGAAAGGTTCCATCGGCAGCGCCGCATAGGCGCCGCGGCCGTTCAGCAGAAGCACATGGTTCGCCGGCGCCTCCGCTGCGTCGACGGTTCGGCCCGCCCACTCCCCCGTCACCAGAATCAAGGCCACCCAACCCCAGCCCGCCAGCAACCGCTTTTCCCGTGCCTTCATGATCGGATCGTGTTCCGTCCCGGTGGACCCCGACCCTGCCACGCCAACCGGGAAATCCCAGTTTCTTCCCAACCTCCATTCGTTGATGCTCATCAAAGCCACCCGAAGCCCATCCCCACACCCTAAGCCCATGAGTGAGCAACCCGTCCTACAACCCGGCGAACTGAAAAGCATCTCTCTCGCCGACGAAACCAAGTTCGCCCCAAACGGCATCGTCAGCCGGACGCTCTTCCGCGCCGGTCCCCAACGCCTTGTCTTGTTCGGCTTCGCCGCCGGACAGGAACTGACGGAACACACGTCGACATCCCACGCTCTCGTCCAGATCCTCTCCGGTCGGTCGGAATGGACCCTCGAGGGTGCCCCACGAACGCTCGTTGCCGGCGACCTGCTCTACATGCCCCCCAACCTGCGACACGCCGTCCATGCCACCGAGCCGTTCTCCATGCTGTTGACCTTGCTGCCTGACGGAACGCCCCCGCCTCCACCCGGAAGGATGCCTCTCGTCCCGACCGTCTCATCCAAATCGTGATCTTAATCTGAATCCCAATCGGCCACCCGCCGTCCACATGCCCTCCCCGTGAGCGGAATGATTAAGATTGAGATTGAGATTAAGATTGAGAGGCACGGTTCAGCGTCAACCTGCTCCTGCCCCGCCCCGCAGCAGGACGCGTCCTTCAATACGGATAACCGATTGCGGAGGAAGGGGGTGATGGGTTCCCAGGCGTACGCCTCGCCCGTTCTTCGCCCTTCGGGGGATGGTGTGAACCTAGGAAGGCGATCCCGTCCTTCCGATTCTCTGCGTTCCCTGCGTTCTTTGTGGCAGATCCCTCCCCGTCCGGCCCGCATGTCCGTTTGGATTTAGGCCACAAAGAACGCAGAGAGCGCAGAGAAGAAAGCGAGAGACCACGAAGAGCGTCTCCGAGCCCCTCATCTCCGCTCGTGGAGGTCGCGAATGCCGCCACGCCCTGGTTTCCGCCAAACATCCTCAGGTTGTGAACCTCTGATTCTCGAAGGGCGCGTCTTGCCCCGCAGGCAACTCTCCATCCCAGGGTTTGAGACCGGCGCTGTGGTCTGCTTCACTGCCTCCGTGATTGTCATCACCGACGCACGCTGCACGGAGTACCACTCTCCGGGTCACCCCGAACGCCCCGGACGCATCACGCGGAGCCTTGAACGGCTGCGAACCCAGGACGCTCTGGCCATTACCTGGGAGAAACCTGCCAAAGTGGACGTCGAGGCCCTCCTCCGAGCCCATTCCTCGGACCATATCCAGCGCCTCGGAAACGCGACGTCCGCCTTCGACGGAGACACCCCGAATTATCCTGGAATCCTTGAGCATGCTCTCCGCGGCGTCGGTGGGGCGCTCAAGGCCCTGGAACTGACGAGGCGGGGTGAGACGGCCTTCAGTCTCCTCCGCCCGCCGGGCCATCACGCGACGCGAACGCGCGCCATGGGCTTCTGTTACCTCAGCACGGTGGCGATCGCAGCGCTCCATGCACGGGCCGGCGGTTCCAGGCAGGTTGCCGTTTTTGACTTCGACGTCCATCACGGCAACGGCACCGAGGCCATCCTCTCCGGACAAGACGGCGTCACCTTCGCGTCGGTACACCAGCACCCGTGTTATCCAGGC
>JBBQIU010000495.1:0-3751 GCA_038325245.1 Verrucomicrobiota bacterium | reverse complement strand
GTCGAGTCCATCGCCACATTGAAGACGGCGACGATGGATTACCTGACGGCCAATTCCTCTCTTCCGGAACGCCCGGGAACAACCTCACCGAGCAAGGGTTTTGACGCGGACCTCGTGGCGGGCGGTCATGTGGAAAAGCTGTTTACAACCGCGATTGGTTCGCAGCTTTCGCCGACCAATACGCTGGCGATCCGCACTCACGTCAAAGTGCAGAAGGCCAAAGTCTCCACCTCAGTGGCCGCCCCAACGGCGACGACGGGAGGCGACAACTTCAACCTCGATCGGGATACCAAGACGTCGGATTTCACGACCGTCCAGATGGTGGCCTCGGCGTTCATCCCCGGCGTCGCGCTGGCGGATGCTGTCGCCTTGAACAAGCAGATTGACGGCGAGGCGAATACCGGCACGGCGGCGGACGTCACAGGTCGCTGTCTCTACAGCAAGGTTGACCCCGACGGCAAGGTCACGGTGTACGTGTACCTCGCGAACTATTGACCGAGATCAGCGGGTGCCTGCCTGTGACGAGACGTTGGGTGAGGGGAGGTCGCTTTCAGTGATGACACTGTGATCGAGATTCCTTCGCGGGTTGGGCGCCGCTTCGAGCCTCGCCTCGGTGTCACTACCGAAGCCCATCATGATTACCGCGGCCCCACCCCTCCGGCTTGGCGACTGGTTGCTCGAGCAAGGGTACCTGACCGACGCGCAACTGGACCTCGCCCTGCGCGAGCAGAAGCGCGGTGGCAAGCTGTTGGGTGAGGCCCTGCGTGAACTGGGTTTTGTCTCGCAGGAGGTTCTTTCGCGGTTCCTGGCGAGAAAGACCCAGACGGAGACCATCAGCGTCGGCCGTTTGAACGTGGAACCGGAGGTCCTGGGTCTGGTGCCCGAGGATCTCGCGCGTCGCCTGGTGGCCCTTCCGGTGTCGCGGGAGGCTGACCTTCTCACCATCGCCATCGGCGATCCCCTGAATGTCACCGCCTTCGATCTGCTCGAGCAGACCACCAGGTTGCGGGTGAACCTGGTCGCCGCAGCCGAAGGCGACCTCCTGCAGGCGATCGACCGCCTCTATTCCTCCGGCCAGACGGTGGACCAGATCGTCGATGAACTCCTCCAACTGGATGGCGAGCAACTGGCGAGCACCACCGAGCAGGACGCGCCCACAATCCGGTTGGCTGATCGCATCCTCCAGGAGGCCGTCAACACCGGTGCCAGCGACGTCCATATCCATCCGGAAGAGAAGATCCTGCGGATCCGACTGCGCCGGGATGGGATTCTCAACGGCGGTTACCTTGTTCCCAAGCAGATCCAGCCCGCCCTCACTGCCCGGTTCAAGATCCTCGGCGGGATGGACATCGCGGAAAACCGCCGCACCCAGAGCGGCCGTGGCAACGTGACAGTGGGTGGGCGCGATGTGGGATTGCGCTTCTCGGCCCTGCCCACGGCGTTCGGTGAGAGCCTGGTCGTGCGGATCCTGGACCGACGCAGCGTGAGTCTCAACCTGGGTTCCCTGGGTTTCGACCCCGGCCTCGAGGAACGATTTCGCGGTCTGCTCGAGCGTCCGCACGGCGTCATCCTTGTCACCGGTCCGACCGGCAGCGGAAAGACCACCACCCTGTACACCGCCCTCAGCCTGATCGATGCCGCGGAGAGCAGCATCTTCACGCTCGAGGACCCGGTCGAATACCAGCTTCCCTTCGTGAGGCAGACCCAGATCAACGAGGCCGTTGATCTGACATTCGCAGAAGGACTGCGGACCCTGCTCCGGCAGGATCCGGACGTGATTCTCGTCGGCGAAACGCGGGACACCGAAACCGCGCAACTCATGGTGCGCGCCGCCCTCACCGGGCATCTCGTCTTCTCGACGCTTCACACCAACGACGCGATCGGCGCGATCGCCCGGTTGGTGGATCTCGGCGTGGCGTCGTACCTGCTCGCCCCGACATTGGTCGGTGTGCTCGCACAACGCCTGGTGCGCCGGTTGTGTCCGAAGTGTCGCAGGCCTTCCCCGGATGCCGGGGGGTTGGCTTCCGGAATGCACCTGCCGCTCCCCCCGCCGGGTGCCATCGGCCTGCACCAGCCCACGGGATGCCCGAACTGCCACGGACTGGGGTTCAAGGGCCGCGTCGCCATCCACGAACTGCTGACCATCGACGGACCGCTGAAGGCCGCGATCGCGTCGGGCCAGGACAGCGAGACGCTCCTCCAACGAGCGCGCGAAGGCGGATTTCTGACCATGCTGGAGGACGGAATCCAAAAGGCGCTGAACGGTGTGACGTCGATGGAGGAAGTCGTGCGGGCCACCGGGCGTTAGGGACCCGGTCACTGTATGCCACTTTACCGATTTACCGCGGTGGACAACGCCGGCAACGCCGTGGGGGGGCGGTGCGATGCCTCCAATGAGGCTGCCCTCAGCGGTCTACTTCGCAAGCGGGGCCAATGGCTGGCGGGAGCGCGCGTGGTGCGGGAGAGCACTGGGGCGCCCTCGCGCCGTCGTTCCGACCCCCGGGTGTCCCACCGGCTGCTGGCGCAGTATTTCCTGACACTGGGCCTTCAATTGAAGGCGGGCGTCAACGTGCTGACGGCGCTCACCTTCGGGCTTGATGATCACGCCCCTGCCGCCTTCCGCAAGGTGCACGCAACCATCCTCGAGAGGGTGACCGCCGGTATCCCTCTCAGCGAGGCCATGGCCGCCCATCCCCGGACGTTCTCCACCGTGGCGGTCAATCTTCTCCGCGCAGGCGAGTCCAGCGGACGCCTGGGAGAGGTGTGCGAAGAAATCCGCAACCACTACGAATGGAGCGATCGCATGGCGGCCGAGGTGCGGCAGGCGTTGATCTATCCCGTGATCCTGGTGATCGCGGTCGTTGTCTTCTTCTTCCTGGCCTTCACCTTCTTCCTCCCCCGATTCACGGGCGTGCTCAAGGAGCTCGACGTGACCATGCCGCTGCTCACCCGGGCCCTGATTGCCGTGAGTGACTTCATGATGGCACACCTCATCGGAGTTCTGACGGCCGTGCTTGCACCGGTCCTGGCGATCTTTGCCGGGATCCGATTCTCCCCCGACTTCGCACGGAGCGTGGATCGGACCAAGCTGCGCATCCCCGTTCTGGGTCCGATCCTCTGGCAGACCTGTCTAGCACGCCTGGTCCAGAACCTGGCAGTCCTGTACCGCTCGGGCGTTCCGATGCTTGATGCCCTCGCGCTGTGCCAGCCCATGGTCGGCAATCGAGCCGTCCAGCAGAGCGTCGCCGAGATGAGGGAAGGGGTTCGAGCCGGGCGCTCCTTGCACGACACCATGGCGCAGTCCGACCTGTTCCCGCCGATGCTCGTTCAGATGACGGCCCTCGGCGAAGGCACGGGCAAGCTGGACCAATCCCTCCAGAATGTTGCCGACTACTATCACCTCATCATCCCCCGCGCGGTGAAACAGCTCTTCTCGTTGTTTCAACCCCTGATGATCGTCGTCTTGATCGTGGTCGTGGGAACCATCGTCCTGGCCATTTTCCTCCCGATCGCCTCCGCCCTCGGAACCCAATGAACCTCCCCCTCCGCGCACCGCTCCGTGATCCGCCTCGACGCGGATCGCCAGGGTCGCGACGCCGTGCGGGCTTCACTCTGGTCGAAATGGTCGGCGTGCTGGCCCTCATGGCCCTCTGCGCGGGCATCGTCACCCCCAATCTCGCGCGGCGGTTGAGCCGGATAAAGGCCGCGAAT
Source organism: Verrucomicrobiota bacterium (assembly GCA_038325245.1). Lineage (GTDB taxonomy): Bacteria > Verrucomicrobiota > Verrucomicrobiia > Limisphaerales > CAIMTB01 > CAIMTB01. The sequence goes on along the minus strand of JBBQIU010000495.1, from coordinate 40 downwards.
GAGGCCACCCGGCTGGACTTGCTCCGCGAAGGCCTGTTGC
>JBBQIU010000494.1:0-3752 GCA_038325245.1 Verrucomicrobiota bacterium | reverse complement strand
ATCCGGGCGCTGCATTTTCCGAGGGAACCGGGAGAGAACGAATTGGGCCGGAGGCGACTGGCTTTCGACGAATTCGTGGCATTGCAACGCGAGATTCAGGGGCGTCGGCGCCGGTTGCAGGCCGTGGCGCGGGGGTTGCCGTGCGGGGGGGACAATCGCCTGATCAAGCCGTTCCTGGGGCGGGTGGGTTTCCGGCTGACCGAGGCGCAAACAGGCGTCCTGCGGGAGATCCGGCAGGATCTAAGTGGGGCCTATCCGATGCGGCGCCTGGTGCAGGGGGACGTGGGTTCCGGGAAGACGGTGGTGGCGGCGGCGGCGGCGTTGATGGTGATTGAGAGCGGATATGGTGTGGCGTTGATGGCGCCGACGGAGATTCTCGCGGCACAGCACGAGGCGCGGTTCCGGGAATGGTTCGAGCCCCTGGGAATCCGCGTCGAGTTCCGGACGGGTTCGATGGACACGACGTCGGTGGATGGCGGATTGGATTCTGCTTCGGGAAACCCCGTGGGAAGCGCTGCGGGAGGCAACGCGGTGGGAGGGGCGTTCCTGACGATTGGGACGCATGCGCTGTTGGAGGCGGGTTACGCGCCGCGGAACCTGGGGCTGGTGGTGATCGATGAGCAGCACAAGTTTGGGGTGTCGCAGCGGGAGGAACTGGTGCGAAAGGGGCGGTATCCGCATTTGCTGGTGATGACGGCGACGCCGATTCCCAGGACGCTGGCGTTGACGCTGTATGGAGATTTGGACGTTTCGGTGATGGCGCAGGCGCCCCCTGGTCGGGGGCGGGTCCGGACGTATGTCCGGGGCCGCGAGAAGCTGCCGAAAGTCTGGGAGTTCGTCCGGGGCGAGCTGAGGACTGGGCGACAGGCGTACGTCGTCTTTTCGCGAGTGGAGGACGAGAGTGACGGTGAGGTGAAGGCGGTGACGCGGGAGTTGGCGGGATTGGGGAAGGTTCTCGAGCCGTTCGAGGTGGGGATGCTGCATGGGCGGATGGACTGGGCGGAGAAGGACCGGGTCATGAAGGCGTTCCGATCCGGCCGGACGGCGGTGTTGTTGGCGACCTCGGTGATCGAAGTGGGGGTGGACATTCCGAACGCGACGGTGATGGTGATCGAGAATGCGGAGCAATTCGGCCTGGCGCAGTTGCATCAATTGAGGGGTCGGATTGGCCGGGGTGGGCGGGATGCGACGTGTGTGCTGGTGATGGGGAGGGACACGCCGGAGATCCGGGCGCGGCTGAAGGTGATGGAGGAGAGTTCGGACGGGTTTGCGATCGCGGACGCGGACCTTCGGTTGCGCGGACCCGGGGAGATGCTGGGGCAGGCGCAGAGCGGGCTTCCGCCCTTTCGTTTTGCGGATCTGGTGAGGGATCGGGAGCTTTTGGAGTTTGCGAGGAAGGCGGTGGCGGAGGCGTGGAAGGAAAGGGGGGATCTCTCATCGAACCATGGGAAGGCTCGCGTGCCGGGTGGAGGGCCGCTAGGATGAGCGCCATGACGACGGATGCCCATGACGGGCAACAAAAACCCAAGAAAGTGAACCTCCGCCGACCCGACATCATGGAGGCCGTGCAGGCCCAGGTGCTCTCGCACTACCGGAGTGATCTGGTCGAGCGCATCCGGGCGAATGGCCATGTGCTGTCGGTGCCCGGGGTGTTGACGGTGACATTGGCGAAGGAATTCGGGTTCTGCTACGGGGTGGAACGGGCGATCGATCTGGCGTACGCGGCGCACAAGGCGTTTCCGGACAAGCGAATTTTTCTGTTGGGGGAGATCATCCACAACCCGGAGGTGAACGATCAGATCCGGCGTATGGGGATTGTGACCATTGCGAGCCGGCCGGAGGACGACCAGATTGCGGCGCTCACGCCGGAGGACATCGTGATCATCCCGGCGTTTGGCACGGAGGTGGCGACCCGCAAGAAACTGGAGTCACGGGGTTGCACCTTTGTGGACACGACGTGCGGCGACGTGATGAGCGTGTGGAAGCGGGTCCGGCAATACTCGAAGGATTCGGTCACGAGCATCATCCATGGGAAGGCGTGGCATGAGGAGACGCTGGCGACGAGTTCGCAGGCGCGGGCGAACGGGAGCGGGCATTACCTGGTGGTCTTCAGCCTGGAGGAAACGGATTACGTTTGTGACTACATCGTGAACGGGGGCGACAAAGGGGTGTTTCTGGAGAGGTTCAAAGGGGCGTACTCGGAAGGCTTCGATCCGGACCTGCACCTGAAGGCGGTGGGGGTGGCGAATCAGACGACGATGCTGCGCGGCGAGACGGAGGAGGTCCAAAGGCGATTGCGTGGCGCCATGGAACGGAAGAACGGAAAGGAGAAGGTGAACGAACATTTCCGATTCTTCGACACGATCTGCGGGGCGACCCAGGACCGGCAGGATGCGCTGGAGAAGCTGTTGCGCACGCCGCCGGACCTCCTGCTGGTGATCGGCGGCTACAATTCCTCAAACACGTCGCACCTGGCGGAGATGGGAGAGGCCCTGTTGCCCACCTTCTTCATCAAAAACGGGAGCAAAATGGTGTCGACGGGCCTGATCCAGCACTGGGACCAGCATCGGCGGGAGGAAGTGGAAACGCGGGATTGGCTGCCCTGGGGGCCCCTGACGGTGGGCGTTACGGCCGGCGCGAGTTGTCCTAACAACCTCATTGAGGAGGTGATCGAGCGCCTTTTCGAATTGAAGGGGGTCGAGATTCCGGGCCTTCCGTCTTCGGTGGCGTAGCGGTACGAGAGCCCTTCAGCCATGCCGATTTCGCGGGTTGAACTGGAGGAGCGCGAGAACGCATGGCTGGCGCCTTATGCGCAGCGGAGTTCCAGCACGCGCGGTCGGGTCCATGAGGAGACGCCGCCCGAGTGGCGCACGCACTTCCAGCGGGACCGTGACCGGGTGATCCACAGCCGGGCCTTTCGACGCCTGGAGTACAAGACCCAGGTGTTTCTCAACGGCACAGGAGACCACCTGCGCACGCGCCTGACCCACACGATGGAGGTGGCGGGAATCTCGCGGAATATCGCGAGGGCGTTGCGTTTGAACGAGGATCTGGCCGAGACGATCGCGCTGGCGCACGACCTCGGACATTCACCCTTCGGCCACTCGGGGGAGAGTGTCCTGGATCGGTTGATGCGGGACCATGGAGGGTTCGAGCACAACCGCCAGAGCCTGCGGGTGGTGGATGAACTCGAGCGAAAGTACCCGGGCTTCCATGGACTCAACCTATCTTGGGAGGCCCGCGAAGGACTGATGAAGCACAGCGCCCGGGGGGATCTTCCGGGGCCACCCATTCCGTTCGAGGTGCGGTCGCCGTCGTTGGAGGCGCAGGTGGCCAATCTCGCGGATGAGATCGCCTATTACAGTCACGACCTGGACGACGGGTTGGACTGCGGATTGCTCTCTGAGAAGGACTTGCTGCGGGAGGTTCAGGTATGGCGACAGGCGGCGCTCCTGGTTCGCCGCAGGCATGGCCGGATGCCGGACGAGACACGCCGGTTCTTCACGATCCGTGTGATCATCGACGAGCAGGTGAAGGACGTGGTGGCCACGACCGAAGCCGCTTTGCTCTCGGCGAGGGTCAGGTCACCGGACGACGTGCGGCGCCTCGCGCGGCCGTTGGTCCGATACAGTCCGGAGCGGCGAAAGCGAAATCTGCAACTGCGGAAGTACCTGTACCAGCGGCTCTACTTCAACCCCGTCGTCCATGTCCCGAATCAGCGGGCCGTCCGGTTATTGGAGGAGTTGTTCCTG
>JBBQIU010000493.1:0-3753 GCA_038325245.1 Verrucomicrobiota bacterium | reverse complement strand
GCCAAGAACGCGAAGGAATTCCGGGGGGAACTTTGGCATCAGGATATCGCGGGCGACCTCACCGTTCGGTGCTCGTTTCCACACCACACAGAATCCGGGTTCCGGCTTCTCCTCCTTCGCGTCTTCGGGTCTTCGCGCGCGTCAGGACTGAATCGTTCCGGCTAAGGCGCCTTGGTGGCGATCGTGGCCGCGATCCGGTCGAAATCCCTGTCGATCGGCTTCTGGGCGGGGGCATTCCATGTGTGCTTCCCGGTCATCGGCTCGCGCCACTTGTAGATCTCGGAGTGGCCGTCAGCGAACGTCAGGTTTGCACCACGGTTGTGGCGGTCGGACGGGTCGTTCTGCCAGATGCGATTGTCGACCTGGATCGCGAAGTAGCCGTCCTCGAGGGTCTTGGTGCTCTCGTCGAGGAACACCAAGGCGCCCGACGGCGCCGGATCCACGATATCGGAGGTTCGCTTGCGGATGGGGTAACGGGGATTCACCCAATCGACGTTGCTATTCATCTGCCCCGACATCGAGTAGCTGCGGACGCGTTTGAAGGGCTTGTTCTGGTACCTGTAATCGTCTGACGAACAGACGTAGATGGCCTCCGATTGGTTGTAGGGGTAGAGCTTGCCGGTCGTGATGAAGTTGCGGTTGGTGTGTCCTGGAGGGGCATTCACATCGCCCAGGATCCAGGCATCCGGCGTCCCGAGGAAGTTCGGCACGAGTTTTTCCTCGTGATCGCCGCTATAGAGGATCCAAGCCAGACCCAGTTGCTTGGTATTCCCCAGGCAAGCGATCGCCTTGGCCTTGGTCTTCGCCTTGCCAAGCGCGGGCAGCAGCATCGAGGCAAGAATCGCGATGATCGCGATCACCACGAGCAGCTCAATCAGGGTGAAGCCCGAGATCAACCTGCGTGCGGCTTCTCGGCGGCGACGGTCAGTGGAGGCGTGGTCTTTCATGGGTCGTATTGGAATCTTGAGTGAACTTGAACCCTTTTTAATGGAATCCATTCCCATTGCCAATGGCCAATTTTTTGCCGGTTTTGGAAACGAGTCTGTCCCGTAGTTTCAGTTGTTGGCGGGGCTTGGCGGAGGCATCGTTCCGAGGTTCCAACCGCTATGAAACCCGTTCACGACCCCCGCGAGAATCGGCGCCTTGTATCCAGATATCTTCCCGCAATTCTGTTGGGCGCAGGATTGCTGGCTTCGGTCGCGGCGATGTCCGCCCGCGCCGCCGCCACGGAAAAATATGAGGCGTGGCGTCCCGACGACTTTCTGCAGACATGGCTTGTGCTCGGTCCCATTCCCGTGTCGTCCAGCGGAGGGGTGGACGAGGCCGCTCGAAGGAAGGCTTTTGCCGACGACGTCCTGGCCGCGCCCGAAATCGGGAAGGCGGGCGACGTTGAACCGACGTCCGACACCCGGGTTGCCATCGCCGGGACGAACCTGGTCTGGCGGGTCGTTACTTCGCCCTCGGAAATCGTGGATTTGGCGGTGGCCGCTGGCGCCGGTGACGACGCGATCGCTTACGCCTATGCCGAGGTGAACCTGGCGGAAGCCACCCGGGCTCTCATCGGAATCGGAAGCGATGACGGCGTCCGCGTCTGGGTCAACGGCGCCTTGGTTCATGAGAACTGGCTGGGTCGACCTGCGCGACCCGACGATGACCTGGTTCCTGTCCAGTTTCGGCAAGGTCGCAACCGGCTCCTGATCAAGATTCAGAACCTGCAGGGGCCGTGGGGGTTTGTCTGCCGGCGCATGGGGCCGGAGTCGCTTGGCGGGCAATTGATGGCGGCTGCCCGCGGAGGGGATCTGGATCGGATCAAGGTCCTCGCGGAGCATGGCGCCGACCTGAATCGTCCCGCGCCGCAGGGGTTGACGGCGGGGAGTGTGGCGCGAATTCACGGACACCGGGACATCGTCGACTTCCTGGCCGAACGGGGGGTGGACGTTTCCACGGCTCTCCCGGACCCGGCCACGCTGGTCGAAGGTCGGTTCTCGGTGCTATTCAAGGCAGACGGCCCGGGGGCGGCGGTTCTCGTCGCCCGGAAGGGAGAGGTGCTCTTTGAAAAGGGGTACGGCTTGGCCGACATCGGCCATCAGGTTCCGGTCACGCCGGACACCCGGTTTCGGATTGGCTCGGTGACCAAGCAGTTTGCGGCGGCGGCGATCCTGAAGCTTCAGGAAGAGGGCCGGCTGAGCGTGACCAACACGCTTTCGCAGTACTTTCCAGGCTTCCCGCGAGGCGACGAGGTCACCATTCACCACCTGCTCACGCATACCTCGGGGATCCATAGTTTCACGAGCAAGCCGGATTTCCTGGAGACCGTGACGGTCGGCGTGAAGCCGGAGGAGCACATTCGATCGTTCCAGAACGATCCTTACGATTTCGATCCCGGGCAGCGCTGGCTTTACAACAATTCAGGTTACTTCCTGCTCGGGGCGATTATTGAAAAGGCCTCGGGCCTTCCCTTGGACGCGTATTTGCGCCGGACCTTTTTTGATCCCCTGGGCATGAAGGACACCGGGGTCCATGAGGCCAGGGCCATCCTCCCGCACGAGGCCACGGGTTATTTGTTTGAGGGTGCTCGGTTTCAGAAGGCCCTGGATTGGGACATGTCACGGGCGGGCGCCGCCGGCGCTCTGTACTCGACGGTGCGGGATCTCCATCGATGGAACGAGGCGGTGTTTAGCGGCCGGGTTCTGAGCGCGGCTTCGCTCGCGGCGGCCTTCACCCTGATGAAGACGCGGGACGATCCTGCCGACGAGGTCAAGGAAGCCGGCTATGGATACGGCTGGTCGATCCAGAGGTTCCGCGGGCTTCAGGAGATCTCCCACGGAGGCGGGCTGCACGGCTTCGTCAGTTTCCTGCTCCGCGTGCCCAAAGAGGACTTCACGGCGATCGTGCTGGTGAACTGCGCGCCTCCGCCGCCTGGGGTCGATCCCGGAGGCCTGGCACACGAGATCACGGAGTTTTACCTAGCCGATGCCCTGGCCCCGCGACCATCGACCCGTATCGACATGACCGTCACCGCCGACGCCCTTGGGTTGTTGGTCGGCCGTTACAACTACGGCAACGCGTTCCTCGACGTGTCGCGTGACGGCGACAAGCTCTTTGCCCAACTCACGGGTCAACCCAGGCACCAGATCTATCCCCGGTCGGCGACGAACTTCTTCTGGAAGGTCGTCGAGGCGGAAATGAGTTTCATCAAGGACGCCAGCGGCGTGGTCACGGGGGCGGTCCATCGCCAGGGAGGCCAGACGATCCGCGCTCCCAGAGTCTCGGAGAAACCGGCGGTCGCCGTCGCGACGGAGGCGCTGGATACCTACACGGGGCGTTACGATTATGGTGGTGGGAAGGCGATCCTGACGGTGACGCGGGAAGGCGGCCAGCTCCTCGCACAGATGACGGGCCAGCCCCGATTCGAGATCTTCGCAACGTCCGAAACGAATTTCGCCTGGAAGATCGTCCCCGCGCACGTGACGTTCGTGAAGGGCACCGATGGCAAGGTGGCGAAGTTGATTCACGAGCAAGGCGGGACTCGGATCGAAGCGCGGAAGCTCGAGTAAGAGCCTGCATGAGAATTGGAAGAGACCCCTGCCTACAGGAGGTTCGGGGCTCGTAGGGCGGCGACTTCGGATGAGTGTATTTGCGAAACCAGGGGTGATAGGCACGATGCGCGGGTCAGGCGCTCGGATGGGTTTCGAATTAAACCGGACCCATGGTGGCGGGGTGGGTGGGTGGGTGGCGCCTGGGGAGGTTCGA
>JBBQIU010000492.1:0-3755 GCA_038325245.1 Verrucomicrobiota bacterium | reverse complement strand
GGCCGCACTCCCGGCACGCAGCGGGACGCCCAGCATGACGGCCGCATCGGTTTCGGCGGCGGCGAAGGCGAACTTGGCCTTGACGTGAGTGGCGCTGAGGGAGGTGTTGTTGACGATCGTTCCAAAGGGAACCTGCCCGTGGAGATGGGGCAGAAGCATGGTGCGGGCGAAATTGCCGGCGCCAATGACGTCGAGACGCGCGACGGCGGAGGTGCGGCGGGGCGTGATTATCGCCGCCGCAGGGGAGACCGATGACTTCGCCAGCGGCGTGGTGGCGGTGGCGATGGCCGGTGGCGAGGTCGGTGATCCGGGTTCGTATTCGAGGACCACACCGATGTCGGGCGAGCCGGCAGCGAGTTCGCGGTAGACCTCGAGGCATTGTCGGAACGGCACACGGCGGCTCGTCAGGATGTCAAGTTGCAGGCCCCCGGTCCGCATCAGGTGACGGCAGGCGTCAAAATTGCGCTGCTCCGTCCAACGGACGTAGCCGATCGGGTAATCGGCGCCGCCCCATTCGTAGGAAGGATCGTAGCGACCAGGTCCGTAGCTGCGCGAATAACGGATCTCGAGTTCCTTCTCGTAGGTGGTTTTCCAGGGAAGTTCTACATGGGTATTTCCGACCACCACGATGCGTCCACGGTCTCGGCAGGCGTCGATGGCCTGTTCCGTCGGGGTGTTGCTCGAAGCGGCCGTCGCCAACACGACGGCGTCAACGCCGTACCCTTCGGTCCAAAGGCGGACTTCATCGGCCAGGTTCTGTTTGCCAGGAATGACCACCTGTTCGGCGCCGACGGCGAAGGCGACGGGGCGCCGGGCTTCGGCGAGATCGACGGCGAGCACGCGGCAGCCATTGGCGGCGAGAAGATTGGTGACAAGCAGACCGACGAGTCCCTGACCGATCACGAGCACGCGGTCGCCGAGGCGGGGTTCGAGTTGGCGGACGGTCTGGAGCGCGATGGAGGCAATCGTGGTGTAGGCGGCCTGCCAGTTCCCGACGCCGTCGGGCACCCTGGCGACGAGCATTTCCGGGATGGCGATGAATTCGGCATGGAAGGCGCACTCGGCGCCACCGCAGGCCACGCGATCGCCGACGCGGAAGCGTGTGTTGGCGGGATGGACGTCCTGGACGATTCCGGCGGCGCTGTAGCCCAGCGCGCTCGGCGTTTCGAGGCGGTTGCGGACCTTCTCGATGGCGGCTTTCCACCCGAGATTGCGGGCGGTGTCGAGGACCTTGCGCACCTGGTCGGGACGGGCCCGGGCCTTTTGAAGCAGGTTCATCCTCGCCTGCTCCACCTTCATTTTCTCGGTGCCGGCGCTGATGACGGAATGTGTGACCCGGACGAGGACGCCTCCGGGCGGTGCCGTGGGTTTCGGGACCTGCTGAAGTTCCATCCGGCCGTCCTGGTATTGGGCGATCTGAAGCATGTTCGGGTCAGCGGGCGAGGGTCTGTCCGTGGTGCAGTCCAAGTCAGGGATGCGATGAGATCAAGGCTGGGGTCCGGCAGCGGGGGGGGGCGGAGCGTCGGTGGTGGTGGTGGGGGGGGCCGTCCACGTCGAGACGAGCCACTTGTGCTTGCCTCGCGCCGTCTTTTCGGTTTCGCGCACCTCGCGGAACGTGACGGTGAAGTCGTCGCCCAGCTTCCGGGCCACACCGGTACGGATCGCCTCGAGGCGGGAGGATTGAAACGACGGCGAAGGGACGTAGCGGAACTCGGCGACACCGGGTTCGGCCTGAAAAAACTGGACGGCATAAAGTCCGTCGAAGGTCGCGTCGTGCATGTTGAATGCCGTGAGGGAGATGCGACGGCCTTCGCGGCTGACGAGGAACTCCTGCTCGCGACCGGCAATTTCGCTGACGGCGGGCCAGGGGTACTCGAGGTCTCCGTCCCGTTGAGGATCGGCGAGGCGCACGAAATCCCCGGTGCGATAGCGGACCAACGGCATGGCAAGGTTGTGGAAGCTCGTTCCGATGACCTCGCGGAAGCCCTCGGCGTCGGCGTCTCCGAACTCCACGTAGCCGTAGGTCGGCCAGAAGTGGAAGAGATTGGACGTGCGTCCTTCTGCGGCGAGGACGACGCGCTCGCTGTGGCCGTACCAGCGGAGAACGCGGCAACCGAAGACGCGTTCGAGGAGGCGCTTCTGGGGAAGGTTCAGACGTTCCGAGCCGGCGAGCAGGCAGCGAAGGGGAAGGCGCCAGGACTGGCCGGAGCGTTCGAGGTACTCGGCCAGTTGGAGGGCGGCGGAGGGGTAGGCGTGGAGGATGTCCGGTTTAAAGCGTTCAAGTTGTTCGAGGTATTCCGGGAGGCGTTTCTCCGTCAGGTGGTAGCTGGAGAGCATCAGCCAGTCGCGGGTGGCATCGTAGGTGGCGATGGGGCCGGAGGCCTTGTCGGTGGTGACGTGGCCGCGGATCACGGCCAGACGGGCGCCGTCGTTGTACCCTGCGCGACGCCATTGTGCCTCGAGGAACGCCTGCTCCTTGGGTCGGCTGACGCTTTTTTGGAGGTAGAATCCGACCGGCACACCTGTAGACCCGCCGGTGGTGATGTAAAGACGTTCCCTGGCCGGCACGGCCGAGGAGGTCATCTCGGCGAGGTGTTGCTGCAGGTCGGACTTGGAAGTGAAAGGGCACCGCACGAGATCGTCGGCGTTGCGAAGAAGCTCGGGTTGGAAGCCGGCGGCCGAGAACCGGCGCTGGTAGAACGGGCAGAAGTTCCCGGCCTGGATAAGGGTTTGGCGGAGAAGGCGTGTCTGGAATTCTTCGATCTGCGTGACGCTCCAGGACTCGACGTCGGACGCGAGTTTTCGGAACTCAGCATAACGCGCGCCGAGCCGCCAGCCGGAGGGGAGACGACGGTAGGTCCAGCCGAGGGTGCGCTTCAGCGCGTCCGGGAGCCGTTCGTAGACGGATAACAATGGGTAGAGACGATCTTCGAGGCTCATTCCGTGAGAGCGGATGCTGGCGGTTCAGGGCGTGCCGAAGCGCAGGGCGCCGGCGGCGCGCTGCGCCCGCACGAGGGCCGATTCGACGGTGTCCCCCAGGGCGGTGACATGGCCCATCTTGCGACCCTTCTCACTGGTGCGCTTGCCGTAGAGATGAACCGAGGCGCCGGGGACGCTGAGGGCTTCGGCGAGACCGTCCGGATGGCCCGGGCCCGGGCCGGCTCCGAGAAGATTGACCATCACGGCGGCCGGGGCGCGCATCGTCGTCGAGCCGAGGGGCCAGCCCAGGACGGCGCGGACATGGTTCTCGAACTGGGAACACTCGCAGGCCTCGATGGTGTAGTGACCGGAATTGTGGACCCGAGGGGCGAGTTCATTCACCAGGAGGGTTCCGTCAGCGGCGAGGAACATCTCCACGCCGAAGGTTCCCACCGCGCCCACGGCGGCGACCGCACGGCTGGCGGTTTGGACCGCACGCGCGGCGAGATCCTTCGGGACTTCGGCTGGCGCCTTGACGATATGGCAGATGTGGTCGCGCTGAATCGTTTCGACAACGGGATAGAGCGCGGTTTGACCGTCGAGCGAGCGGGTGATCATTACCGCCAATTCACGTGCGAATGGGACCCACGCCTCGGCGAAGAGGGCGTTCTCGCCTCCGCCGAGGGCATGCCAGGCGTCGTCGACGTCGGCGGGGGAACGGAGGGTGAAGTTGCCTTTGCCGTCGTATCCGTTCCGGCGCTTCTTCAGGACGATAGGCCAACCGTAGGCTTCGCCGGCCCGGAGGACCTGGGCGGGTGTGGGGGTGTCGACGAAGC
>JBBQIU010000491.1:0-3757 GCA_038325245.1 Verrucomicrobiota bacterium | reverse complement strand
GAACCCCACCGCGAAAAAAACCACCTCCCGCTCCGGGTGCCGCACCGCCAACGAAACCGCATCCAACGGCGAATAGACCATCCGCACGTCCGCCCCGGTCGCCTTCGCCGACAACAGATCCGCCCGGGTCCCCGGCACGCGCAGCATGTCGCCGAACGAACAGAACAACACCCCGGGACGACTCGCGATCTCCAGCGCCGCATCAATCAGGCGCACCGGCGTCACGCACACGGGACAACCCGGTCCGTGGATGAGGGTGATCCCCGCCGGCAGGACGGCGTCGATCCCGTATCGGACGATCGCGTGCGTCTGCCCACCGCACACCTCCATGATCGTCCACGAACGCGTCGTCGCCCGCACAATCTCGTCCACAAGCCGCCGCACCAGTGCCGGGTCCCGATACTCCGCGACGAATCTCATGGGCCCTCGCCTCCGGCTTCCGAAAGGCCGTCGATGGCCCGCAAGGCGTCCAGCATCCGCGACGCTTCCTCTTCGTCGAGCCGATCGATCGCCACCCCGGCGTGCACGATCACATACTCCCCCACCCGCGCCTCGGGCACGCACGCCAGACTCACTTCCTTGATTACCCCGCCAAAATCCACCCGCCCCGTTCGGAAGAGCGGTTCATCACCCAGAATCCCGAGGATTCGCCCCGGCACCGCGAGACACATGACTTGCTCCTACTCCTTCGCGCGAAGCGCGGCAACGACTTGTCCGAGAGCGAGCCCACCGTCATTCGGCGGAAAACGCTGGTGGCAGATGGGCTGAAATCCGGCGCGACGAAGCCGCCGGAGTGTCTCCTCAGTTAGACGGCGGTTTTGAAAACAGCCGCCGCTCAACGCCACCCGCTCTTCCCCCGCCAGACTCGCGACCGACACGATCACTCCGGCGAGGGTGTCCTGAAAACGCGCCGCGATCTCGGGAACGCCAACGCCCCGGCCCAGGTCCTCCAACACACCGCGAAGCATCGGCGTCCAATCCGCCTCATACGCTGTTGAAGCCCCAACCGACCCGTCCCTCGGCACCAGTGGAAACTCGTAGCTCTCCTGGCTCCCCACGCCTTCCGCCGCGAACTCGACCGCCATCGCTGCGTCGCCTTCAAACCCACTGATCTGCCGCAAGCCCAGCAATGACGCCATCCCATCAAAAAGTCTTCCCACACTCGAGGTCAGCGGCGACCGCACCCCCCGCGTCAGCATCGACTCCAGGAGGCTCAGTTTCCCTTCAGATAATCCACGAATCGGCGCCAGATCGCGTCGCCGGATCATCTCTGTTCCCAACATCTGATGAAGCAATCCGAGCGCCGACCTTCGGGGCTCCCGGACGCCCGCCTCGCCCCCCGGCAACCGAAACGGTCGCAGCCACGCGAACCGATCGATCCCCGATGCCGTCACCCGCAGAAACTCACCGCCCCAGATGGTCCCGTCCATCCCATCGCCCGTTCCATCCCACGCCACACCGAGCGCCGGCAACGCCGCTTCGTTCTCCGCCAGGCATCCCAGGACGTGCGCGTGATGGTGTTGGACACTCACCACGGGCAGACCCAACTCCCGCGCGAATTGCGTGCTCCCATAGTCCGGATGCCCGTCCGCCGCCACCCTCGATGGCCGGTATTCAAACAACTGCTGCAAATCCCCAACGCCCCGTCGATAGGCTGCCCACCCATGCGGAGTTTCCAAATCGCCCAAGTGCTGCCCCACGATGACTTCCTCCCCGTCCAATATCGCCACCGCGCATTTCATGTGGCCTCCCACTCCCAGCACCCGGCGCCTCACCGATCCCTCCTCCCCGACCCGCCTCCAGTCTCCCGTCAGCCGAAGCGCCGACGGCGCATAGCCCCGCGCCAACCGAAGGATGAGGGGACGTCCGTCCACCTCGCGCACGATGGAATCATCCACCGGACGAAGAATTGGCCGGTCATGGATAAGGAAGCCATCCGCGATCGCGTGCAGTCGCCCCATGACTTCCTCGTCTTCGAAACAAATGGGTTCGTCACCTCGGTTCCCGCTCGTCGCCACCACCGCGCACCCCAGTTCCGCCAGCAACAGGTGATGCAGCGGGGCGTTCGGAAGCATCACTCCCAGGTAGGGGTTGCCCGGCGCCACCGATTCCGCCACCCAGGACTTCCCTTCCGAGGCCGAATCCACCCGGCGGCGAAGCAGCACGATCGGCGCCTCCGGCGATTGAAGCAGTTTCTCCTCCAACCGCGAGACCTCGCAGACGTGGCGCACCGCATCCATCGAGGGGAACATCAGCGCCAGGGGTTTGGACTCGCGATGTTTGCGCGCCCGCAATCGGGCGACCGCCGTCTCATCGTGAGCGGGGGTCCATAAGTGGAACCCGCCAATCCCCTTCACCACGACCACCTGCCCGCTGCGGAGCGCCGCCGCCGCCGCATGCAGCGCCGCGTCCCGCGTAGCGACCCCACCCGATAAGCGTCGGAAGGTCAGTTGAGGTCCGCACTCCGGACATGCGATGGGCTGGGCGTGGAATCGGCGTTCTCCCGGATCCTCGAATTCGGCCTGGCACCTCCGGCACATCCGAAATTCCCTCATCGAGGTCCGGACACGATCGTACGGCAGGGCCGCCACAATCGAGTAGCGAGGCCCGCAAAGCGTGCAGTTGGTGAACGGGTAACGGAAGCGACGGTTCGCCGGATCAAAGATCTCGTCGCGACACTCGTCGCACGTCGCCAGGTCCGGCACGACCATGGTAACGGATTCCCCGTTTGATTCCTCGTCGCTGCCCCGGATCCGGAAACCGACATCCCCTCGGGGCTCCAGCCAACTCCGTTCGACCAGCCGGATCCGACTGTGGCGGGGAGCCTCCGCCACCATGCATTCGGGAAAGGTCTCCACCGCTTCCCGCGCCCCTTCCACTTCCACCGTCACCCCCTGCCGCCCATTGCTCACCCATCCTGCCAACTCGAAACGCGCCGCCAGACGGTACACGAACGGCCGAAACCCCACCCCCTGCACCACGCCCCGGACGCCCATCCGCAGGCGCGCCTTTGTGGATGGACCGGGATTCATCAGCGCTCCGCGGCGTGCTGTTGCAGGAGATAGGCTCCCCACTCCGCCATTCCTTCCCCGGACCGGGACGACACCTCCATCAGCCGCGCGTGATGGCTCACCCGCCGCAGGTTGGAGAACGCCGCCTCCCGATCGAACCCCGCCGCGACCGCCATGTCCGTCTTGGTGATGACCGCCAGATCCGCCGAATGGAACAACGGCGGATACTTCAACGGCTTGTCCTCCCCTTCCGTGACCGAAAGCAACACCACCCGCAAGGCCTCCCCAAGGTCATACGCCGCCGGGCAGACGAGGTTCCCAACATTCTCAATGAACAGCACATCCAGACTGTCGAGGTCGAGGGACCTCATCGCCCGCGCCACCATCTCCGCCTCCAGGTGGCACAGGGTGCCCGTCGAAATCGCCGCAACCGGCAATCCCGCCGCCCGCAATCTCCGGGCATCGTTGTCCGTCGCCAGATCCCCCACGATCACCCCCACCCGCAGGCGGTCGCGAAGGAGCCCCCCGGTCCTTTCAATCAAGGCGGTCTTGCCCGAGCCGGGTGCCGAAACGACGTTCAGGACCAACAGCCCCTTGGCCCTGAACTGGAGCCGGTTCTGCTGGGCCAAGTGCTGGTTCCGATCGAGCAGCGACTGCTGGATCTCCAGGCACTGAGTGGCCATCGCCTCCGTTTGCGACGCATGAGGCGCATGAGGTGCATGAGCTTCCGGCGCACCCTGCCTCCC
>JBBQIU010000490.1:0-3759 GCA_038325245.1 Verrucomicrobiota bacterium | reverse complement strand
CGTGTTGTAAATGGCACTCGCCTGCGCCTCGACCTCTGATTTTCCCGCGTGCAGGTAGAGTTCCTCGGTGGTCTGCATGGCCTCCAACGTGTAGTCGTCGAATCCCTTCTTCTGGCTCGCCGCCACAAGATCCGCGACGGCCTTCTCCGGTTCACCGGCCCGGAATTCGTTCAGAGCCGACAGGTAATTGGCCAGGGCGTTGTCGGGTGCGGCGGCTTTTAAACGTTCCAGATTCTCGCGTTGAACTTCAGGATCCGCGCGGATCGTGGTCGTTGCGGCCATTAGCACCCTGGGGTCGTTGGGGAATGTCTCCAGCGCCTTCTCGAGGAACTCGATGCCTCCGCCCGCCTGCCTCGCCGCCAGCAAGTCTCCGGCGTTGGTGCGTCCCGAGGCGAACCACCTGTCAATGACCTCGTGTGAAAGCGGTTTGGGCCCGTTGAAGGTGAAGAGCTCTTCGAGCCAGTTCGTGGCTGGCGGCGTGGCGCCGTCGATGGGCCCTCCACCGTCGCGATCGGACTCGGCCGTCGGCCGAGCCAATCGCCAGTTCTCCTTCGCGACCGCGTCCGTCGTAGTTCGAGCGGATGACAGCGATCTCAGGTACCCTGGGGGGTTCGACGCAGAGTCGGATGCCATTGGGCTCGGCGCGGGAGGCGAGTATCGAATCAGCCCCAAGGCAAGAACCACGACGACAACCAGGGCGGCCGTGGTGGAGAGGACGAGGGTTGGCTTCATGGCGGGACCGCGAACGGCCTACCCATCCGACAGGGCCGGCCCACCGTGGTCACGCGTTCATCCGCCGATGGGCGCTCGCGTGGCGAGGCGCGTGAGGGCGCGACCGGACGCAGGGGCAACGTCGGTTGTGTGCGACCTTCGTTGAAACCCTGGATTGGACATTCGGGTCGCGTTGGGCCCCCCCGTGCGCAACCCCAGCAAATGCGCCTCGATCGGAGGTCAGGCGAAGGGCTCGGTCAGGGACCGTCTTGCGCCGTGCAGGGAGAGCCAGGCGCTCTTGCGCCCCTGGCTTTACTCCGAAACCAGGATGGCATTGTTGCTCAGGAGGTACTTCTGCAAATCCGGCTTGGAGCTCAGCGTGGTTTGATTGCCGTGCCTCTTGGTCTTGTACCGCTTGTAGTGAACCAACGTCTTGCCCACCAAGGTCACCGCGAGGTTCAAGTCGCCGATCCGCCAGATCTGGCCTTTCTCAAAAGGGGCGATGGTTCGTGGGGTTGATGCCGTTGCGGTTGGGACCGCTACTGAGTCTTTCATAACCGGATAATGCCGAACGAGGTCTGCGGAGGCAAGCACCGCGCTGGTTCTATGTGCCCGGGAAAGGCCGATATCTACAGCCGAGCCGAGGACCGCTCCTGGAGCCAGACGAGGTCGCGGTTATTCGGCGTGGTGTAGGCGTGATCATGCCAGCCGAGTGCCCGCGGCGCATTGTAAGTGCGGGAATCCAGCCAACGACGGCGATCCACGTGGCCGTCCGCAAAGGAGATGACCGAGCTCCGGTCGTGGTAATTGGCCGGAACGTGGTAGAAGAAATTTCTCGCCATCACGACGCCAAAAAAGGGCCGGCAGATGCTGTCCGAATGAATCTCCGCAAAGACGAACAAATCGGAAGGGCCCGGAGCGGTGACGTCTGAGGACTTGCGGTAGGCGCGGTAGCCGGCGGTGGGGAGGTCGCGGTAGCGTTCCGGGTTGCCGTTGCGGTCGTAGGGATCCCAACCCACATGCGAGTTCATGCCGTAGCTTCGCACCACCGGGCGCTTCTTCCCGGCGACGGTGATCTGGGTTCGGTCGGAGGGGCACCGATAGAGTTCGGTACTCTTGAGGTATGGGCCGAAAAGGGAGCGCCTGGGATCGGTCATCAGGAAGGCGTTGGTATTGTCCGCGAGATTGCTTTCAAAACTGCCGCCAACCCAGGTTGGAACGGCGCCGGAGTCGCCGCGACCGTTCGAGGCCAGCCGGTCATCGTTCTCGTCGGTGTAGAGGGTCCAGATGATCGAGAGCTGCTTGAGATTGTTGACGCACTTGATGGCTTGGGCGCGGTTCTTGGCCTTGGCGAGGCTTGGCAGCAGCATGCTGGCGAGAATGGCGATGATGGCGATGACCACCAACAATTCGATCAGCGTGAAGCCACGACGTCGTTTGAGTGCTGATGAGTCAAGGTTCACCCCGCTTGAATCTGCGCTTGGCGCAGGGTCGTCAAGCTTCGTCACGAGGTCGTCACACGGGCATTTCAAGGCACAGTTGGCCACGCGAAACAACAACGCCCGGCTTTCTCCTTGTTTCCATTGACGGCGGTGCGTACCAAAAACGGCCCTTGCAGACGAACACGCCACCGCGCTATCGGATCGGGATCCTCGGATCTGGAAGAGGGTCCAATTTTGTCGCCATCGCCGAGGCGTGTCGGACCGGGGAAATCCCGGCGGAGATCGCGATCGTCCTGGGCGACGTCGCGGCTGCAGGAATCCTGGAGCGGGCGGCCGAACGGGGGATTCCCTGGGCGCATGTTCCGCCGGGAGCCTTTCGCACCAAATTGGACGATGTTTCGGAGGCCGCCTACGTGGACCGCTTGCAGGCGGCGCGGGTGGACCTCGTGGTGCTGGCGGGTTTCATGCGCATCCTGAAGGGGGCGTTTCTCCGGGCGTTTCCCCACCGTGTGGTCAACATCCACCCGTCCTTGTTGCCATCATTTCCGGGTCTCGAGGCGTGGAAGCAGGCGTTGGATCGGGGTGTGAAGGTGACCGGATGCACCGTTCATTTCGTGGACGAAGGAATCGACAGCGGCCCCATCATCGGTCAGGAGGCCGTGGTGGTGAACGACGGCGACACGGCGGCCAGCCTTCACGAACGTATCCAGGTGGCCGAACGACGCCTTTATCCCGCCGTTGTCGGCGCGCTGGCCCGGGGATCCATCCGCGTCGAAGGGCAGCGCGCACACGGCTTTGGATCGGGAACTGGAATCCCCGCGCGCAGCCATTGATTTCGAAACAAGCAGGATAATTTGGAACGAAGCCCCCAATACCGCAGCATTCAGACAGATCGCAAAATTGGAGATCGGAACTCGGAATCGTCATGAGCAGCAATAGCACGCCCGTCCTTCGTCTCGGGCTTCCTAAGGGAAGCCTTCAGGACGCCACGATTGAAAAACTTTCCCGCGCCGGATGGAACGTCCAAGTCACTGCGCGGTCGTATGTTCCGTACGTTGACGATCCGGAACTGGAGATTCGGCTGATCCGCGCGCAGGAAATCAGCCGGTATGTCGAGCACGGGTATCTGGATGCCGGAATCACTGGGCACGACTGGGTGGTCGAGAATGGATCCAATGTGCGCGAGGTGGGTGAATTCCTGTTCAGCAAGGCGACCCGCCAGCCCACGCGTTGGGTGCTGGCAGTTCCGGAGGAGTCGCCAATCCAGGGCCCGAAGGATCTTCAGGGCAAACGAATCGCCACCGAGGTGGTCCAATTGACCCGGCGCTACCTCGAAAAGCACGGCGTCACGGCGGAGGTGGAGTTCTCCTGGGGGGCGACGGAGATGAAGGCGCGTGAGTTGGTGGATGCAATCGTTGAAGTCACGGAAACCGGTTCTTCTTTGCGGGCCAACCATTTACGGATCGTGGACACGTTGTTGACGTCGACGCCGCGCATGATTGTGAACCATGCGGCGTGGGAAGATTCGTGGAAGCGGAGGAAGATTGAGATCCTCTGTTTGCTGTTGCGCGGGGCGATCGATGCGGAGGCGAAAGTGGGTCTGAAG
>JBBQIU010000489.1:0-3771 GCA_038325245.1 Verrucomicrobiota bacterium | reverse complement strand
CGCGGTTTCCCGTTCCCAAACGAGCTTTCCGGAGGAGCGGTCGAGGCCGACGAGTCGACCCTCGGCGCCGAAGGTGTAGACACGATTGGGAGTGACGAGCGGGGTACAGCGGGGGCCGTTGTTGTACCCGTACGGGTCCTTGTACTGCGTCGGGTACGAATGCTGCCACACGGAGGCGCCGGTGGAAGCGTTGAGTGCTTCGACGATCTCGAGATCCCCCTTTCGATGGTGGAGAATGACTTGATCGTCCCGAACCGATGGGGCGCTGTAGCCGGTGCCGACTTTCCGCTCCCAGACGATGGGAACGCCTTCGGCGGGGATGCGTTCGAGGAGGCCGGTCTCCGTGGAGAACCCATCCCCGGTCGGGCCGAGGAATTGAGGCCAATCCGCGGCGAGGGACCGGAGCGCCAGAACCAGGACGGCGACGGGAATCAGGTGACGTACAAGCACGACTGTGTTTGCACCGGAAACGGTCGAACGGCAATTCAGGGAAATCGGATCGACTGGGGATTTGCGCGAAAAGGAACTTGGCGCCCCCGCCGAGAAGGGGTTTCGCCGCTTCTTCTTCAGCGAGTTGCGGACACCCAATGCTCGGCGATGGCCTGAAGGCTGGAGTCGGGGCTCGCGCCCGCAGAGCGGTCGAAGTAGCGGCGTTGCAGGTCCTGAGTGGTGGCGGCGAGTTCACCGCGTTGGGCCTGCGACAGGGCGAGGGTGGGATCGACGCGGAGTCGTTCGAGCAGGTGGATGACGCTGAAGGCGGAGATCTCCGTCGGCACGGTGTAGGCCGGTGGGGGCGGAGTGGTCGGGGCGACGCGACGCCGGCGCAGCAGCACCAGGCCGGCGAATGCCAGCAAGGCGAATCCACCCAGTCCCCATATCCAGCCAAGGCGCGGTCGAGGCGAAACCCCTGCCAGGTCAACGGCCTGGGGGACTTCGACAAGGTCGGCGTCGGCATAGCGCTTGTGGGTGACTTTCGTGCCTGCTTCCCGGGCTTTGGGGAAGGTGAACCTGACGATCGGCGCCTGCGAAGGGTCAGGTTCCATCGTGAGAATCCACGCGCGTTCGGAAACGGGGGCCAGGGATTCAGCCTCGGTATCCAGGCGCGCCAGGGAGAGGCCGCGATCCTCGGCGTGTGTGACGCTGAAACCCGGGATGGCGCGATCGAGGAGTTGGTCCAGGGAGGGCACCAGACCACGGGCGGACGCCGTGATTTCGAGGGTGATTCTGCCCTGCGCGAGGTCGCGGTCATCGAGAACCTGGAGAATCTCGATCTCCCGGGCGGGGCGCGCTGGAGGAGCTTCCGGGCGGGCGTCGATGAGGATGGGGGCCGATGCGATGGGCAGCGAGACCTGACCCCGTGAATCGGAGAAATCCATGCTGAGTTGCAGGGAAGGAAGCGTGTCGGCGCTCGCGTCGCGGGCCTGAAGCAACAGGTAGGAATAGGGGAACTCACGCCACCCGGGACGATCGGTGCCGCGCGATTGGACCTTGTCGTCGGCGAAGGTGACGGTGAGCACCTCGAACATGTCGCTGAATTTCTCGCGGACCTGCTTCTCGAATTCGTCGCGGTAGTTCATGGGTCCGCTGCCGTAGGGACCCGGGTAGTAGCCGGAGTTGCCTTGATTCATCAGGTACCGCGAGAAGCCTCCGCTTTCCCGGCCGACGGCATCGGTGTGAAGCAGGCGGATGAAGACACCGAAGGGTTGGCCGTGGCCGACGAGGGCGTCGCCGTCGACCCGGACATCGAAGACGATCTCCCGGATCAGATCATCGTAGTGTCGGACGAGGTCGCGGGCGGCGCTGGCGGCTTCGTGATCGCCGACGATCTGGAGGCCGGCGCGAAGGTAGCGGGGCTTGAG
Source organism: Verrucomicrobiota bacterium (assembly GCA_038325245.1). GTDB lineage: Bacteria > Verrucomicrobiota > Verrucomicrobiia > Limisphaerales > CAIMTB01 > CAIMTB01. The sequence continues at coordinate 1,912 of JBBQIU010000489.1, read as the reverse complement.
TTCGGGCCGGAGACCGCCTCCGGCGTCGGCGAGTTCGCGGGCGAAGGTTGCGAGATGTTGAGCGGCGTCGTGGGCCGGGAGGGCGAGGATGGCCGAGCGGATGCGCGCGAGTTGGGCGGGCCCGGGCTCGGTCTGGCGGGTGAGGAAGGCAAGATCGCTGGCGCCGAGGGTGGCATTGAACCATTGCTGGTAGACGCGCGGGGAGCGATCGGCGTCGGAAAGCTGGGGGAGTTGTTCGGCGTAAAGCGTCGCGGCCCGTTCGAACGCTTTGAATGCCTCGTCACGTCGGGCGGTGTAGGTGGCGAGGTCGACCTTTTGGCCGTACTCGAACTCGGCCGAATCGAAGAGGGTCGTTGCGCGGGCGAGTGTGAGTTCCCAATTGGAAGGGCCCTGGGCGAGGGCTTCGTCGGCGAGTCGGGTGACGATCCCATACCCACGGCGGACTTCGGTGGCGATCTCGCGGTCGTTGCGTTTGGTTCCTGCGTCCTGCTGGACCCTGGGTTGGCGCCACTGTGTGGCCAGACGCGATCGCATCGTTTGCAGAAGCTCGGCGAGCGTGGAGGGCCTGAGCTTGCTGACCGGGCCCAGGACACCTTCGATATCCTTAAGGAGAAAGACTTCCGCGGGCGAATGGGCACGGGTGAATGCGGCGACGATGACGGCGTCGTCGGGCGGCGGGATGGGCAGGCTGCGGAGGCGATCGAGGATTTGGGCGAGCTGGTCCAGGTTGCGGCGTTGGTGGGCGCGGGTGAGAGGAATGCCGTCGCGTGGGTTCGAGGCGAAGGGGGAGAAATAGCGTGCTCCGTAGGGGTTGGTGGGGCGGCTGGGCTGCCGGGCTTCGGCCCAGGCGACGAGGAGGTCGCGAACCAGGCTTTCGGTGACTTCGGGATCGTCCGGAGCGAGGGACGCGAGGGCATCCAGCGAATCCTCGAAGCGCGCCGCCTTGAATTGGAGTTGGACTTGTTGGACCCGGATTCGCGCGGCGAGCGGGGCTTCCAGGAGAGCGAGCCATCTGGGAGCCGGGGTGGACGAGAGGAGGTCGGCGGCCAGGATGGGTTCGGGCTGGTTTTGGTCCTGGGAACGCGGGGGTTGGGGGGAGTAGGAGACCAGGTTGCCGAAGGCGTCGAAGTGCGTTTGGGCGCCGGCGGCCATGCCGACCGGGCGGTTGCGGGTGAACTCCGCCTCGCGGGACCATCCGACGGCGAGCACGTGCAGGAAGCTGCGCCAGGGAGCCGGGTCGCCTCCCACGGCAAGCAATATTTCCACGGCCTGGCGCTGTTGGTGGAGGTTCCGTGAGCGCGTGGCGGCCTGCTTTTCGGCGGTGCCTCGTGCGACGCGGGTGCCCCATTGCGCCAGCAGCGTGGCTCCGACTTGGGGACGTTCAACGAAGTTTTCCTGGAGCCACGGGCTGGCGATGGTCGGGTCAAGTCGGGGTAGAAGATCAAAGGCGCGTCCAAGGGCGGACTCTTGAATTGGAACGGGGCAGTTTGTGTCGGTGAGGAGAACCTGATTGAGATTCCAGGCCGCGAGCAGCGCTGGCCTGGGGGGCTTGGTTGGACCGACGGACGCCGGTCTCGTCGGGCCGGTGCCGCCCGTGTCCGCGGACTGGGCGGCCAGAATGGAGGCGTGGAGATCCAGTATGGGGAATTCGCGTGAGGCCGAATCCAGGTTGAGAGGAGGGAGGAAGCGGGCGGCTTCGGTGAGGCGATTGGCGGCGAGGAGCAGTCTGGCGGCCGCGAGGCGGTGTTCGGGGTCGGAGCCTCCGAGTCGACCCGCGCCAGCGTCGAGGCGGGTGAGGAGTGGAGTGTCGGAGCCCGGACCTTGGAGGGCGCGGGCGAGGAGGGCGCCGAGCTTTTGGAGGGTGGTCTCGGAGAGAGGGGTGGGGCAGGCGTTGGCGAGGGCGAGGACGTCT
>JBBQIU010000488.1:0-3772 GCA_038325245.1 Verrucomicrobiota bacterium | reverse complement strand
ATCCGGCGAGCCGGGGTCTCTTCCAGGTCCAGGTCTTGTGGCCCTGACAAATCCGGACGTTGAGCCTCCCCATCTGACGTCGACTGTGATTTGCTCTCCGGCCCATGTTCGAGCTGCTGGCGACTGATTCCGAGACCAAGGCCCGATTGGGGCGCCTGACCACCGCCCACGGTGTGATCGACACGCCCGTCTTCATGCCCGTCGGCACCCAAGCCTCGGTCAAGGCGATGGACCCCCGCGAACTGCTCGAATCGGGAACCCAGATCATCCTCGGCAACACCTATCATCTCTACGTACGACCGGGCCTCGAGATCCTCACCGCCGCAGGAGGCCTGCACCGCTTCATGAACTGGTCCCTGCCCATCCTCACCGACAGCGGCGGGTTCCAAGTCTTCAGCCTCGCGAAGATCCGTAAAATCTCCGAGCACGGCGTCGAGTTCCGCTCCCACCTCGACGGTTCCCCCCTCTTCCTGGGCCCCAAGGAGTCCATGCACATCCAGAAGGTTCTGGGGTCCGACATCGCCATGGTCTTCGACGAATGCCCGCCCGCAGGATCCAAGCCCAAGGAATATCAATCCGCCGTCGACCGCACGATCCGCTGGGCCCGGGAATGCCGCGAACAACCCCGGGGCGAGGGCCAGCAGGTGTTCGGCATCGTCCAGGGCGGCACCCACGCGGCCCTTCGCGAACGGTGCGCCCGCGAACTGGTCGCCATCGGCTTCGACGGCTACGCCATCGGCGGCGTCAGTGTCGGCGAACCCGAACCCGAGATGCTACGCGCCATCGAGATGACCGAACCGCATCTCCCGGCCCTCCAACCCCGCTACGCCATGGGCCTCGGCACACCCGCCCAGATGATCCAGTTGATCGCGCGCGGCGTGGATATGTTCGACTGCGTCCTCCCGACACGCGTGGCCCGCACCGGCACCGCCTACACCCGCAAGGGCGCTGTGAACGCCAAGGCCGGTTACAACAAGGCCGACTTCCGCCCGATCGAGGAAAACTGCGACTGCTTCTGCTGCCGCCAGTTCACCCGCGCCTACATCCGGCACCTGCTCAACGTGAATGAGATTCTCGGCCTCCGGATGCTCAGCGTACACAATACCCACGTCTACCTGAAGCTCATGGCCGACGTTCGCGAACATCTCCGCAACGGCACGTTCGCCGACTTCTCCCGCGAATACCTTGCCAACTATGTCCCCTCCAAACGCGTTCTTGCCGCCCGCGACGCGGAAAAAGAAATGAAGGCGGGCTCAACAACTACGCTGCCAACCGGGCTGCCCGTTCTCGACGTTCCAACTCGCTCTTCAATCCAACTCGATCCTCCTTGATCACGCCGTCAATCCCCTCGTCAGCGCTACTGCCAGTGAACAGGTGAAGCGAGAGTACCGGTGTGGAAGTAGGTGCGTTCATGGTTATGAACGAGGCGATGACGTTTCGGTAGAGTTTCGAGTCCCGGGCTGGGGGGCTTAAGCCCCCTCCGCATGCTTACGGAGACGTTCTTCAAATGACTTCGATACTGTCCACTGCATCAAGCTGGTGCGGTCGGCGGTTCTCCGGCACGGCGGTCAGTCCTTCGATCAGCAGCCGGTTTCCGCGCGTGGCGTTCAATACCGCTTGCGCGCCACTGTTCGCCAGGCGCACTTCGCGCAGGGTCAACGAATCAAACTGGTTGATGTCGAGCACCGGCTGGTCGTGGTGCGCCTCGTGCAGCGCCAACGACACGTTCTCGAGCGTCAGCCGGAACTGCCGGTCCGTGTCACCCACCACGCGGGTGGTGCGCGTGAGATTCGTCGCCCGGATGTTCTTAAAATGAAGCCGCCGCGCGGGCTGGCCCTGCATCCAGCCACCACGCTCGAAATCGTAGAGATACAGCGCCTGCGCACGGTCGATGGTCAGGTTTTCGATGAGCCAATCGTCGCTCGGCCGTTGCGGGTGGCGGTCGCGCGGCGCGAAGTGAACGAACGCGCCCAGCAAGTTCGTACGGCCGCTGATCTTGTGCTCGTAGTCGCCCGGACCCCAGAGGTGGCAGTCCCTGACAACGAGCTTTTCGCACCCGAGCCGGAAGCCGTTGCACGACGAGTTGATCTGGCAGTTGCGGATCTCGAAATCGAGGTTGTCGCAGCCGGCGAAGCAGTCGTCGCCGGTGCGGAAGTCGCATTCGTGGACGCGGAACCGTTCGCAGCGCTGGGTGTGCAGGGCGTCGTGGCCGCCACGCACCTTGACGCCGCCGATGTCAGCATTCCGCGAATCGAAGCACATCAGGGCGTAGTTGCCCGCGCGGCGGATGGTCACGTCGCGCACCTGCACGTCACGGCAGTTCCGCAGCAGCACGGCGTGCGGTCCACGAAATCCTTCCTCGCCCTGAGGCCGGGTGCAGTCCACACCGTCAATCGTGCCTGGGCCGTCGAGGCGGATATGGGTGGCGTCCAAGGAGGTGAGGAGCGCGTTGGACCACTCGCCATCGCCCCACTCTTTGCGCCCACCGGACCAGTCGCTGAACGCCCGGTAGTCCCGCCAATCGTTGGAGCCTTGAAGGATCGCTCCTTCCTCGAGATGCAAATGCACATTGGATTTCAGCAGCAATGCTCCAGTGCGGAAGCGTCCCTGCGGCACGCGCACCATCCCACCACCGGCCGCGTGGGCGGCATCGATGGCGGCCTGGATCGCGGCGGTGTTCAGTTCATTTCGATGCGTCCGCGCGCCGTGATCCGTGATGGTGATCTCCGCGTTTCGACGGGGTTGTTCGTCCGCGAACAAGGACTTCCCAACGAAAAACAGAGGCGTGGTCGCAGCAGCAATTCCGGCACGTTGCAGGAAAGCGCGGCGGCTGGGTGGTTTGGCGAGGGGGATCTTCACAAGTTCAGTCTTCAAGGGAGGGGGGGGCAATCTGGCAAAGTGCCTTCACGGCGCTGAAGACTTTCGCCGTGGAGCACGCTACTTTTGGACCACCAGAGGATGTCCTCGGGATGCTGGTAGGTTTCGCCGTGGCCGACGTAGCAACCGCCCATCGTACCGAGCCCGAAGCGCTGCCACGATGGCCGGCGGGGCGGTCGGTCATGAAATTGTATACTTCGAACCCCTTCATGGTTGCGTCGGCTTCGTGCCATTCTTCAATCGCCCGTCTTCCATCTCCACGATGCGGTCGAAGACATCGAGCGCGCGAGCGTCGTGGGTGACGACCATGACTGCGGTGCCGTGCTCGTGGGCGACCTGGGCGAAGAGTTCCATCACCTGTCGGCCGCGCTGGCTGTCCAGCGCGGCGGTGGGTTCGTCGGCGAGGATCAGGCTGGGCCGGTTCGCCAGCGCGCGGGCCACCGCGACGCGCTGCTGCTCGCCGCCGGAGAGCGCGTCCGGGAGGTTGTCGGCCCGGTTGCCCACTCCCAGATACTCCAGCAGTTCGATCGCCCGTTCTCGGGCGGCGTGGGGTGGGACGTCGTTGACTTCGAGCGCGACCTGTACGTTCTCCCGCGCGTTGAGGAACGGGATCAGGTTCGCCTTTTGAAAGACGAATCCAAGGTGCTGTCGTCGAAAGGCGCGGAGGTCCACCAACGCCCGCGCGCCGTCCATGACAAGCTGGCCGCCGATGTGGATCTGGCCGGAGGTGGGCGGGTTGATGAGCGCCATGGCGGTGAGCAGCGTGGACTTGCCGGCGCCGCTTGGGCCGAGCAATGCCACAATTTCCCCGCGGGCGACACGCAACGTCACGTCCTTCACCGCCACGACTTCGGTATTCCCGGAGCCGTAAATCTTCGTCAGGGCGGTGACTTCC
>JBBQIU010000487.1:0-3773 GCA_038325245.1 Verrucomicrobiota bacterium | reverse complement strand
CACAGGTGACGTCGCCGCCGAGGCGCGCGAAACCTTCGCACCAGAGGCGCGTCAGCGTTTCGATGCCGCCGTGGAAAGGCGGGTAGTACTTGCCTAGGACAAGAATCTTCATGCGGCGGGATTCGGGTGGACTTCAGCCAGTTCGGCACCGGCTCGTTCGCAGACGGAAATCTGCGCGTCCCAGGAGAATCGCTCCCGGGCATACGCCGCGCACCGGGCGCGAGGCGGCAATGGGGCGGGCAATTGCATGACTTTTTCAAGCCGTTCGACGAGGCCATCGACGGAAGCCGGCGGGAACAGGAGGCCGGGATCGAGGGGTTCGAGCAATTCAGGCGTGGCGCCGGCACGTGAGCCAAGGACCGGCGTGCCGCAGGCCAGCGCCTCCGCCGTGGCGAGTCCAAAGCCTTCGAGATCGAGGGATGGCATGAGGGCGGCGTCGGCGGCGTTGAGCAGGCCGGGCAATTCTTCCTCGGGGATGAAGCCAAGGAGGCGTACCGAGGACTCCAGATGGTGTTGCTGGATCCGCGCATGGAGTGAGCCCTCCGCGGGTCCGCGTCCGGTCAGCCAAAGCCGGGCTTGAGGGAATCGGGGTGCAATCCGGGCGAAGGCGTCGAGAAGGACGTCCAGACCCATACGCGGGTCCAGTCGCCGCATCGCGACGAAAAGCCGGTCGGCCGGCTTCAGTCCGTATGCTTCGCGGATGCGGAGGCGCTCCGGTTCGGGGACGGGTGTGAAGCGTTTCAAATCGACACCGCCGGCGGCGACCTCGACCGGGGTCGGGAGGCCAGAATGCCAGCGGGCGAGGTGCTGCTGAAAATGCCGGCTCAGGACGACGATACGGCGCGCCCTTCGGAGCGCACGGTTCTCGACGTGGTGGAGCATGCGGACAACGGCGAGGTCGAGCAGGCGTCGGGCCGGGCTTCGGGGACGGGCGGTTTGGGCGGAGCGATATTCCTCCGCCCACGGACCATGGAACATGTGAAGGATTGGCAGGGAATCGGGAACCCGGGCGGTGGCGGGTTCCAGGTAGGGATGGTGTTGGATGAGAAGTGTGGGGACTGCGGGCACCGCTGGGAGGAGTGACGCCAGGAGGGTTTGGGCGGCGTGATTCTCCGCACGCCAATTGGCGTAGAAATGCCCGTGGTGCTGGGGAAAACGGTGGAGCGTAAAGCCATCGCGGGACTCCGTGGCGGGACGAGGAGGGTCCTGCTGTGCGGTGATGACATCCACCGTGTGGCCGCGGTCGGCGAGTCCCGCAGCCTGGGCGGCGGCGACGCGCCAGGCGCCTCCGACGACATCCGGATGGATTCCGAGGCTGACGATCAGGAAGCGCATGGTTGGCTGGCGATCGCGCTGAAAAGGGCCTCCATGGCGGCCTGAACACGCAGAACGGTGAAACGGTCGGCGACCGATTGTTGCCCGGCGAGGCGGAGGCGTTCCCGCAAGGCGGGTTCGAGCAGCAAGTGGCGCAGTTGCGTCACGTAGTCGTCGAGATTGCCGGGTTCGGCGAGCAGGCCGTTCTGGCCGTGCGCGATAATCTCGGGAACCCCTCCGGCGCGGGCGGCGAGCACGGGGACGCCCACCGCCATCGCTTCGATGAGAACACGACCGAACGGTTCCGGTTTGAGGGAGGTATGGACGAGGAGGTCGAGGTCGCTCAGGGAGGCGGCGATGTCCTTCTGGAACGGGATGACGTGGATGCGTTCGCGGAGGCCGCGGGAGCGGATGAATTCCCGGAGGGATTGTTCGTAAGGTTGATCCTCGTTGAAGGCATGCCCGATGAGGACGAACCGACCGGAGGGGGAAGTCCCGCACCAGGCCTCCGCGATGCGGAGAAAGAGATCCTGTCCCTTCCAAGGGGTGAAGCGCCCAACGATGCCGACGAGCGGCTCGTCGTCCGTAACGGAGAGCATGGTTCGCAGTGTGCCCCGGGGTTGGCGTTGATAGCGTTCGAGGGGAATGCCGTTGTGAATCGTGGCGACCTGCCCCGGTCGAAGGCCAAGCTGGAGGAGAGCCTGCCGGGCAAAGTCCGAGACCACAATGATCCGGGAGGCTCCACCGCTCGCCTGGCCGCGAAAGGCCCATCGTGCGGTCCAAGGGAAGAAGTCGGCGGAAACAATGTCATTCACCCACCAAACGGAGGGGATACCAGCGGCGCGGCATGAGTGCCACGCGGCGAAGTGATCCTTGTTTGTGCAGGAGACGACGAGATCGGGGCGGGTTTGGGCGAACAGACGGGCGAGGTCGCGACGGGCGGTGGAGAGCGCCTTCAGGCTGCGCAGCGCTCCCGCCAGGGGAAACCGACGGCCGACGAGACGGAGGGTGCCAAGGCTGGGGTCGAAGGCGTAAGGGTGGCAGGGGATGCCGAGCGAAGTGAGGGAATCGTGGAGGCGTCCTTCGGGATCGCAGGCCGCTTGAATCTCCCATTTCTCGCGCGCGGCCGGTTCGGCGGCGAGTTCGACGAGATTGATCTCGGCGCCGCCGAGGATGCGCCGTACGTGATCGACGAAGAGCACTCGACGCGGGGCAGGAGGGCTCATGTCGCAGTCGATGGCGATGGCGATGGTGGTGTTGATTGGGGGAGGGCGAGGATGTGTCGGCGGAGGACTTCCCATACGGCTGGCGTGGCGAGTCCGGGCAGGCCGGCTTCGTCTTGAACCAGGACGATGTGGTCCCCGCGGGGGCGCCAGAGGGTGGGATTGGACGGGCCCCAGAGGGCGACACAGGGGAGCCCGACGGCGGCGGCGAGGTGAGTGATGCCCGAGTCGTGCCCGACAAAAAGTTCGCAGGCGCGCAGGAGGGCGGCGAGGACGTCGAGGGGAAGGCTGCGGGCGACGCGGACCCTGGCGGGAGGCAGAGGCGCGGCGAGCCGCTGGAGGCGGTCGCCTTCTGCTTCGCCTCCAACGAGTAGGATTCGGCGATCGGAATGCTCGAGAATGGCGGCCAGGAGATCGGCCCAGCGGCGTTCGGGCCAGTTCTTGGAATCGGAACCGCTGCCCGGATGAGCGGCGATCCAGCGTCCCGGTCCCGGAGCCTCCGGGTCCGGCGCGAGTCGCGGCGTGGGATCGGCGTCGAAAATGGCGAGTCGCTGGAGTGGCGTCAGAAAAGTGTCGGCAGCATGGACGGACGCCCGTTCATCTGGTCGGTGCGGGCCGACGATGAATTGAGCCTTGGAACAGGCGGCGACGTTTTCCTGGAAGATGCCGTCGGGATCGTAGAGGTAGGAAACGATGACCGCGAAGCCCGAGAAGAATCCTGCGACGGTGGGGTCTAAGGGGCCGCCGCGGGCGAAGAAGCGGGCGAGGGGGCGGGCCTCGATGGGGTGGACGGCGTCGGCGAGATTGCCGGCGAGGGTGAGTCGGGCGATGTGGGGGTAGCCGAGGACCTCGACGCGGGCGGTGGGAAACTGGGAACGGAGGGCCGCGAACACCGGGAGGGTGAGGATGAAATCACCCAGGGCGCCACCGCGAATGATGAGAATGCGGCCCATGGTCAACCGGCGGGACGGTTCATGGGGGGGAAGGTATTCCAAAATTGGGACACGAATTGCGGCCATGAACCAGAGCGGAATTCACCACAGAGGCACCGAGACACGGAGACAAGAAAGATCAGACTTCCTTCTCCGTGCCTCAGTGCCTCCGTGGTGAAAAAAATGGGGTTCACGGAGAGGGGAGACCTCCGAATATCGGACGGGAGTTCGAGCCATGAACCGGTGCGGTTCATGGAGGGGTCGGACGAGGTTGTAGCGCAGGTTGCCCAACCTGCTGTGTCGC
>JBBQIU010000486.1:0-3776 GCA_038325245.1 Verrucomicrobiota bacterium | reverse complement strand
GTGATTTTTATGAGTGGGGAGACTGATTTGAACCCTCGTAGAATGGGCGTGCGGCAGGCCGGCCTACGCTCCACCTCACGCTCCTATTGCCACCCCCTAAGTTCGAGTATCGGACACCGTTGCCGATCCCGTAGCCAATTCCGATGCCGACCCAGCCGTTATCCCCGGACCCACCGCTCACCATTCGGGATGTGTCCGCGCTCTGGCCGAGTCTCAAACAGAAGGCCCGCGACTTGCTTCGGCGCGAACGTAAGCCGGGCCGCGTTCAAACCACGGAACTGGCCCTCTCGGGGCTGCGGCGGCAGAAGCGGGAAAGCCAGCCGTGGAGCATGCTAACCTGGAAGAACCGGAGCCAGTTCATGGCCGCCGCCTACACCGCCATGACCCGCGCCCTGAGGGACAAAGCGCGCGCGCGTGGGCGCCGGCCCGATCGTGAAAACGCGGGCAACCTCGGCAGCGAGTTTCTGATGCCCCTGGTCATGGACGGCGCGCTGGACCTTCGCACCCTCCTCCATGGCGACGATACGCCCTCCCCGGTCATCGAGGCCATCCGCGCCTCGTTGGAGTCTCTCCACGAGGCCGTACCCGAGGTCGCCCGGACGATCGAACTCTATTACTGGGAGGAAATGGGCCAGGAGGAGATTGCCCAACTGACCGAGGTCAGCGACCGCACTGTCCGCTCCCGCCTGCGATACGGGAAGGCCTTGATCGCGGAGCGCCTGCTTCAGGATTTTCCCGACCTGGACCGCAAGGAAATCCAGCCGCCTTGCACCCCGACCCGGGGGAAACGGAAAGGGAAGAAAGGGCATCGATCGAAATGAGCCCCCTCACTCCCAGCCAATTCCAACGGTTCGAGGAGCTCGTGGAGTCACTTGCCCGGGTGACCGCTTCAGAAGCCGAGCGGATTCTGGCCAGCGAAAGCGACGAGCGCGTCGCCCGCCTGGTCCGGTTGGCCAGCCTATGGCGGCGGGATTCCACCGAGGATCTCTACCCAGGGTTCCGCTTTGAAAAATACGAACTCGAAGGGAAGGTCGGCGAGGGAGGACTGGGCGTCGTGTATCGCGCCCGTGAAACCCTCTCGCGAGGCTCGCGGGCCGTCGCGGTGAAATTCATCCGCCCGACATGGCTGCGACGCGGCGCGGCCACTGCGAGTGCTCACCTGGAACTCTTTGAGAGCGAGATCGCCAGACTTCTCGATTTGTCCAACCCCTACATCGTCCGGATCTTGAACGCCGGCCGGACGCGGATACGTCCGCGACAACCCGAAGTTCCCTGGTACTCGATGGAGCTGCTGGTCGGCGATACCCCGCTCAACCGTTGTCCTTACTGGCCGACCGAGCCTGCCCAAATCGAGGGATTCCTCAAAGTCTGCGAGGGCATGGCCGAGGTGCATCGCCGTGGCATCCTTCATCTCGACCTGACCCCGGCCAACATACGAGTTCTGCCTGACGGGAACCCCCGGATCATCGACTTCGGCCTCGGCGCCGTCCTGCGGGCCGATCGGCTGCATCGACCTGAATTGATCGGCCGGGGTACCATTGCGTACCGGCCGCCAGAAATGCTCCCGCCCCGGAGCCCGAACTCAACCTCCGAGATCGACGCCCGCGCCGATGTCCATGCGCTGGGGGTGCTTTTCTTCGAACTGCTCACCGGCCACCTCCCGTACGATCTGCACGACGGCTCCGAGGAGGAATTCCATGGTCCCATCGCCAGCCCCCATCGCTTCGAATTGGGACACTTCTTCACCCGCGCGGACAAGGCTCTCTCAACGCTGGTGTCCCGGGCCACCGCCACGAAACCGGCCGACCGATTCCGGGACGCCGCTGAGTTTCACCAGGAACTGAAGTCCTGGGCCGAAAATCGTTCGTCGGGGCGGAGCTCATCACGTTCCGGGCGGGAGCGTGCATCCGGATCTCAGAAGAAGCGCAAAACGAAGACGACCCAGTACGTACGAGTCGGTGGCGCCAATTCGGGCGTGATCGCAGTCGGTGGCAGGGATATCCGTATCGGCAATTGAACAGCCTACCATGACCCGACCACGCAATGCAGGCATAGCACTTAAGGTCCAAAACAATCCCGGCTCCATCGCGGTCGCGGGCCGGGACGTTCATTTGCATGGCCAATCGCAAACAGATTCCCTTCTTCACTACCTGGAGCGCCAAGTCGACCTCCACAAAGGGATTCGGCTGCCGGGCTTGAGCGACACGGTGGCCGAGGGGATGAGCCTGCTCGAGATCTATTCCGAGTTGCAGACGCGCAAGGTCGATCCCAAACCCGAAGAGGGACACCATAACCTCCCATCCTCAGACGGTGAATCAGGGCAGGCCCAATTACCGGTCATCGCCGCAGCTCGGTCCAATCGCCTCGTCCTTCTCGGAGATCCAGGCTCCGGAAAGACTACGTCCCTCCGCTACCTGTGTGTTGTGCTGTCCAAGTGTTTGACAGCCAAGAACAATTCGTCTCCCGAGAGGAGGTTAGTAAAACGCCATGGATGGAGGTCCGAGGAAGCAGACCGGGTGCCGTTCTTTATCGAGTTGCGTGAGTTCACGGGTGACATCTGCTCAGGTAGTCCCATCATTCCGGCGCCTCCCGACCCTAACGCACCCCGACCCCGCAGGTCGTCAGGGCCCTCCCCCCAGGAGTCCTACGACGAAGCCCGTAAGGAATGGCTGATGCAAGCGACGCCCCAGTGGTTCGTGGACAGAGCCCTCGACCTTCTCGAAAGGAGGCTCAGGGACCTGGGCCTACTGCCTTCCGAAAAGATCACGGAGGCCAGAGCCGCTCTAAGTAAGAGCCTCCTCGTCGGGCATAGCCTAATCATGCTGGACGGTTGGGACGAAGTCACCGATCGCGACCAACGCTGCTTCCTTCGCCGCGCGATTGAGGAACTCTTGAAACACTCCAGCTACAGCAGGAATGCCTTTCTGCTGAGCTGCAGGTCCGGGGTCTGGAACCTCGGCCCCGGCGAACCGACCCAGGACGTTCCTTGGTGCCTGAATGGGGAGCCACCAGCGCGGCCAACCTGGGAAGTTCGAAACCTCCTCCCACTCGACGGGAATGCCCAGCATCGATTTCTCCGGCGTTTGCTGGATGCCTGGAAAACGGCGTCGAACCGCGGCACTTTCAACGCGGCCGAACTCAGCTCACAAATCCTGGAAGATTTGGGCCAATCCGCCAACTCGAGCCCGAGCCAAATCGCCGGCAACCCCTTACTCCTCAGCATCGTGGCCTGGCTTCGAGCCAACGAAACCACCCACTCCGGGAGTCGCACTGCGCAATCGTCCCTGCGTAATCGAGCAGGGCTTTACGACAAGCTCACGAAAAAGCTGCTGTGGGACTTGGATCAGGGAAAATTCAGGGACATCGACGGTTCACGTGTCGAAACTCTTTCCGATCTCGTAGAGCAATGCTCGGACCGAGATCGTCTTGAGGGACTGATCGACGCGATGGCATGGAGCGGAACCTCCGAACGGAAAACTTCCACCATCGAAACAGAATTTCTTACGGGGAAATTGCGCCCACTGCACGTCTCTGGAGGCGCTACGGACGCCTCCCTTACCTGGGCCAACAGGGTCATTCGGACCCTGGCCTTTCGCGCTGGCCTTCTGCGCGAGGATGGACCCAGCTCGTATGTCTTTATGCACGCCACCTTGCGGGAGTTTCTCGCCGCGAGACACGTGCTCTCTGAAGCACCCGCCGCGTTCGTCAAGACGTTCGAATCCTGCACCGAGGACCTTGGGAGATTCCGCGAGGTGATCTTCTTCGTCGCCAGCCTG
>JBBQIU010000485.1:0-3777 GCA_038325245.1 Verrucomicrobiota bacterium | reverse complement strand
AGACAGTTCCGAAATCGAGGTTGTTCAGAGTCAGCGTCCGGCTCCAGGTTCGTTCGAAAATTCCCGTCGACGGGATGTCGGTGATCGCGGAGGCGAGGGCGAGTCCGTCTCGGAGGGTGCCGGAGAGATTGAGCACATTTGGGAAGGAGAGCGAGGTTGTGGAGGGGAGGTCGACGAACGTCCGATTGCCCGATGCGGAAGGGTTGGCGACCCATTCGAAGGGGATGGTTCCACCGGTAACGAGGCGGAGCAGGCTGGCGCCGCTGCCGAGGTTGAAGGTGGAACTGGGGAGGGTGCGGGAGAGCGTGCCCGCGTTGGAGAGGGTGAAATCCTGGTTGTTGTAATCCACGCCGAAGAGGCGGATGTCCCAGTCGTTGAAGTCCACTGAGAAGGTGCCGGTGGAACCATTGCGGGAGAGGGCGACATGGCCGTCGGCGCCCGGTTGGACGCGGAGCCAGGTGAGGTCGAAGGAGGGCAGGCCGGAGGTCACCGTGGCGCTGAAGTCCTCGCCGGATTCCAGATTGAAGGCGATGTGGCGTTCGGAGGTGAGGGACTGGGTGGGATTGGCCGGGTTGGGGTGGGCGAGGGCCAGGGTGAAGTTCCCGGAGAGTTCGAGATCAGGCGTGCTCGACGCGACGCCCGCGAGGGTGAGCGAGCCGGACGGTTGGAAGCCGAGGAGGTTGAAGCCGAGATTTCGGCTGGGGGTGGTGGTGGTGCGGAAGGTACCTGTGAACCCGCCGCCCGTGGCGACATCGAGCGTGGCTTCGCCGCCATTCAGCGAGAGGGAACGTCCGAGGACCATGGCGGTGGGTCCGGACGCGAATCGCAACCGGAGACGGGCGCCTGTGAAATCGAGGGACAACTGGGAACTGGTGGAGGGGAGCGAGAGCAGGTCGCCGTAAGAGATGCCTTCCTGGAACGTGATGGGTGAGGTGAACCCGGCGGCGGAGAGCGTGAAGAGGCCGGAGGTTCCCGCCGGAAGCCGAATCACGGGAAGTCCGGGAAAGGCGAGCGTGCGGGCGGGGGTGCCGGTGAAGAGGGCGAAGCTGTTGGCGGCGAGGGTCTGGGTGGGAAGGCCGGTGAGGGTCTGCTCGAGCACGGTGCCGGGCAGCAGCCTGAGGGTGGGGTCCTCGAGCTTGATCGAGCGTTCGACCGAACTCTCACTTCCGATGTTGAGTCGAAGACTGCCGCTGGAGAGGCGGAACAGGTTCACGGTGATCGGCTTGTCGTTGACGACGAAGTTCGTGCTGTAGGAGAGGTCCGGCGGGTTGAGCGTGAGCGTGAGTTGGCGCGGGTTGTTGGTGACCGAGAGGGCGACGGTTCCCGCGTTGATGTTGCTGATCGATTTGGCCATGGGGCTTCCACGGAAGAATTCCAGGTTCACATTTCCGGACCGGGTGGCGGAGAGACCGGTGAGGTTGCCCTGGTTCCCCGTGACGACGGCGGTGAATAGCCCCGCGGCGGGATTGGAACCAGGCGTCAGCCGGAGGAACTCCGGGAGGGCGGCTCCGGGCGGGTCGGCGATCAGGCTGGGGAATGTCGCGACGGCACTCCATGGGCCGACGCTTGAAAAGCCGAAAGGCGCGTTCGTATTGCCGGCACCGTGAAGGAGGGCGTCGACAGTGACGCCGACCAGGGGCAGCCGGAGGAGCGCGGCACTAAAGAACAGGCTTCCGTTGCCGGTGGAATCGATGGAAACGGTCGCCTGCAGAGTGGAGCCGGTTCGGGGGGCGATGGACCCGAACCCCGGAAGGTTCTGGGGACTGCTGGCGCCGTCGAACGCGTAGGTCACGACTCCGTCGGCGGTTCGGGCGAAGGTGTGCGTGGCGTTGTCGAGGCGGACGCCTTCGAAGGTGGTGAAGCCGGCGCGCCGCGCCCGAACGTCGAAGGTTCCGTTGGCCCCGATGTTGAAAGCATCGAGTGAAAGCGTGGGGCTTCCGATGGAGGCGACGTTGACGCGGAGGGTCAGTCCCGTGGGGAGGGAGATGCTGTTCCAGGTGACGGTCACCCGCGGGCCGCGACCGCCCCCGTCATCGACCTGGAAGACGCCGAAAGCAAGGACGGGCAGACCGGCGTCCGCGCGGAACGTCAGTCCCGTTGCAGAAGCGGTGAGAGTGACGGCGATGGGATCGCCGCCGAGCGCGGACCAGACGCCACCGGTGGCGGTACCTGCGAAAGTGACGCCGGAGTTGGCGACCCGAAGTTCGAACCCGGCCTGGAGGGAGGCGAGCGGGGTCCCGGCCATGGGAAGGGCTTGGGGGACGGTGGCTCGGAAGTCGTAGGCGCCGTCGCTGGCAAGGCTGAGGGACACCCTGACGTCGCGCGCGAGTGTGAAGGCGCGCCGGCGCGGGTCCGAAGCGGGCGACCTGGTTGGACAGGGGGGTGAAAAGTCCGGCGACGGTGTCGGGCTGGTTGGTGTTGCCCCGAAGTTCCACGACGAACTGGGCACGATTCAGGTAGCGATTGAACCACGAGTTGGTGGGCACTTCAGCGTCGAGGCGGACGAGGCCGTTCTGCGGTTCCCAGACGGCCCGCGAGCGGACGGTGGGCAGGCCGAGGATCGGGGCCTCGATCCAGCCGCTGAAGAAACCCTCTTCCACGGGGTAATAGCTGCTGATGTGAAGGGGATTTGAGGGGACGAAGTTCCGCAGGCTTTCGACGAGATCCTGGGGGTTGGTGGGAAAGCGGTCGAGGGGCGGGTTGGGGGCGGGGATGTAGAAGGCCATCTCGCCGACGCGCTCCGTGCGAAGCAGGTGATTGGCGATGAAATCCTGGAGCGCGATGAGGCGGGTGCCGTTGGGCTGGGTGGGATCGAGCGCGGTGCCGAGCGTGGGGGGCAGTGGGCTGGCCAGCAGCGAGGGGAGGTCGAGGATTCCCGCGCCGAGGAAGCCGCCGTGTGGAAAGTAATCGTCGCGCAGGGAGAGGTTGCGATTGGCGACGGCGGTGGCGTAGGGGGAGTCGGCGAAGAGGGCGGCGAAGTCGGCGTTGCCCTCCCCGCGCCACGCGACGTCGGCGAGGCGGTTGACGGCGTTGGTCTGGTCCTTGTCGCCGAGGGCGGCGAGCAGAACTTCCAGTTCGGTGGGGAGGCCCTGGTTGCGGAGCGCGGGCGGGGTGCGGGGAGTGGGGCCGCGGGGGTGATGGTCGAGGCTGGGAACGAGGATGCGTCCGCCTGCGCGACCCAGTTCCATGCCGAACGGGGCGAGGCGGTACGACAAGGTCATGGTGGCGTTCGCGAGAAAATCGCGGGTGCGTCGCGCGAGGAACTCGGGTGGAGGCAGAGTGAAGCCTTCCCGGGCGATCTGTCCGTAGGTGGGAAGTACGAACGCCATGGAGACCTCGGCCTCGTCGATGGCGGGAACGAACAATCCACCCAATCCGGCGGTGAAGGCGGACGAGGCGTAATTGGCGATCATCTGGATCGGCGAAAGCCCGTAGGAATCGCGCATGAGATACCGCTGGCGCTGGCCGTCGACGATGTTGGGGCCGGAGTAATGCTGGTAGGAATAGAGTTTGCCGCCTCTGGAGAGGGGGAAGCCGAACAGCTTCGGCTGGACCTCTCCGCACATGGCCATGCGCGGTTGGACGGCGTCGGCGAGTTCGACGATGAAGTCGAGGAAGATGCCGGGGATCTGGCCGTTGGGGTCGCGTGGGGGCGTGCCCATGATGGCGGCGAGGAAGGCCATCTGGCGATCGGGGGTATCGAGGAGGGCGAGATGCTGGGTGACGTTGAGGCCGGGGTTGGCCAAGTCCGGGAAGGCCTCCTGCATGATGGCGTAC
>JBBQIU010000484.1:0-3786 GCA_038325245.1 Verrucomicrobiota bacterium | reverse complement strand
AGCGATCTGCATCATCGACTTCGAGAACGGCGCCAAGGGGGTCGTCGAGGATAGCTGGGCGCGGCGCGGCGGAATGGAAGATCGCATCGAAGTCTTCGGCGAAGGTGGATTGACGGTTGCCGACCTGCACATGGGCAATGCGCTGCCCACATACAGCGAGTACGGGTACGGATACGCGGTCGAGAAGGCTCCCAGTACCAAGGGCTGGTCTTGGCCGGTCTTCGAGGAACTCTGGAACTACGGGTTCCCGCAGGAGATGCATCACTTCGCCCGCTGCGTGCGCGGCAAGGAGACGCCACAGGCTACGGGCGAGGATGGTCGGGTGGTGCAGGAAGTCCTGTTCGCCGCCTACCAGTCGGCCGGCATCGGCGCCAAGGTGAAGCTCCCTTTTGACGCCTCCGGAGTGCTCCGGCCCATCGATCTCTGGCTCAGCCAGCGCGAGACTTAAAGCCTGTCTGAAACACTCTAAGCCAGGGCCGCCATTTCGGCGGTGAACAACTCGCGTGCGCGGGCCTTGGCATCGGCAACCGGGATTTCACCCGCGTCCACCTTTGCCAAAAGAGCCTTCTGGGCGAGGTAATCCTTGTTCACAACTCCGGCCTTGCTCTGAAGCATGCGCCACGCCTTCCGGCGCTCGACTCCGAACAAAACCATCTGCCGGCTGACGGAGAAAAATTTCAGCTTCCCGTCGATCTCGGTCCGGATGTACGTGCCAAAGTTCGGGGCGAAACTCCGGTGAGCCGCGTCGAAGACACGCCGGTGGATGACGTCGTCCTGGGTGATGAAGTGCAACTGGAGTTCGAAAGGCAGGAGCTTCGCGGCATCCGCCTCCGTGATCGCCTGGACGTGCTTCCGAAACCGCCCCTCGGTCACGGCCCAGTGCGCAACCGTGAAGTCATATTCGTCTCCCGTGGACGCGAACTTCGTGCGCCACCAGTCGCGGTCGATCGTCGGATTCCCCTTGAGATCAAAAGACTCGGTGCAGGTTTCGCCGCGCCGCGGATTGAACACGAACTCCGGCATGCCGCGCGAATCCCGCACCAACTTGGCCTGGTCGGCGGACATGTTGTCGCCGACGCCGTGTTCGGGCTGGCAGGTGGTGTAGCACTGGAAGAACGCGGTGCCCCGGTATTCCAGGCCGTCGAACATCGCCTTGTAGAGCTTGGCGGCATTGGCCATCGAGACCTGCGCAACGTACGGCGAGCCGTGGCCGCTCGTGAACGCCTCGGCAACGTTCTTCTTCTCGATCAGCTTTCCCTGGGACGCCACGCCAAACTGGTTCATGTCGTAGCCGCCCAGCATGGTGGAGGAATCCGAGTTCTGGCCGCCTGTGTTGGAGTACACCTGCGTGTCCAGCATCAGGATCTTCACGTTCGGACGGTTCTGAAGAATGACCTTCGAGACATTCTGAAAACCGATGTCCCCAAGCGCCCCGTCCCCGCCCACCACCCAGACCTTCGGCAATTCGCGGATCTCCAACTCGGTCATGACGGCGTCGTCGAGATGCGTCAGCGTGAACACATCGGCCTCCGAGACGATGACGTTCTCCCGTTCCAGCAGGGCATCGGCCAACCGCTCCGGCACGACCGAACGCCGGGCATGGCTCAGGATCACCGACTCCGCCATCAGCCAGGAGATGGTCGCGCCGTCCTGGAACAGGGAATTCATCCACGGATACGGATGCGGATTCGAAGGCGGCGTCGAGCCATACACGGTGTTACATCCGGTGCTGGCCCCCATCATCATCACGGACATGCCGTTGGCGTGGCGCCCGTCGACCGCCTGTAGATCCCGGTGGTCAAAGGCGTCCTGTTTCAGAACCGCCGCCAGACCGCCTGCGATCTGTTTTGCGTCGATCAAACCGTGTTGCTTCTCGTACGCCTCGATGCGCGCGGTGGTGTCGTCTTCGTTCTCGCCACCGAGGCCCATCACCGTGTGGGCGAAGAGGCGACGGTACCGCTCGAACTGGGCCGCATCCCGGGTCTGCAAGGCCTCGAGCCGGGCGATGCCCTCGGAATCCACGCGCGCCGCCTTGGCGCGCAACCGGTCTGCCTTGCGATGATAGACGGGCCGCATCAGGGCCTCCGTCACGGAGGCGCACGCGCGAAGGATGCTTTTTTCGCCACAGCCGGCGCAGGCGCCGTCTCCGGACACCAGCGCCTCATAGTTGCGACGCACCATGAGATGGTTCCGCAGTGCCGCCTCCCGGGATTGCTCGGGGTTCGTGTCGTTGTAGAGGCCCAGGAACTTCTGCGGCGTGTCGGGCAGCATCCGGGAAAAGATCTGCGCCGTGGTGAGCTCCGCGTTCAGTTCCTCCGTCTCACGCGTCATCCGCAACGCATCGTGGTCGCCGCAGACCTGCACGCATTCGCCGCATCCCTTGCAGAGGTCGCTGACAAAGATGGAGAACAGCCCTCCGCCGCCGGGCGCCTTCTGTTCCGGCGACCGGAAGATGGCGGGAACGTTGGAGTAGGCGATCGGCAATTGATCGATGATGCCGGTGAATTGCAGCCGGGCTTCCCCGGAAAGGGAGGACAGCTTCCCGACCTCGTCGCGGATGATGTCCTTGAACGGAACCTTGTCCCGCTTCTTCACCGCTTCGTTCATCCGGGCGCGGGACCGCTCCTCCAGACCCTTTAGTTCGTCGACGAGCTTCCGCCGCTCGGCCGGGTCGCGGACATAATGGATCGCGGCCGTGCGCAGCACCGTACCCATTTCCTGGGCGGTGTTCGGCAGCGCCGTGTCGGGGCAGGCGGTGATGCACTCCATGCACTGGGTGCAGTTCTCCGCGATGTATACGGGTGTTTCCCGGCGCGCGACGTACTTGGACTGCGTCGCGCCCGCGCCCGAGCCCATGATGCCCACCGAGGCAAACGCTCCCGCCGGCTGGTGGTAGCCCAGGCCCGCCCGGAATTCCTTGTCGAAATAGCTGAGCGTCTGGAAGGGCGCCCGCGTCTGTCCGGCCGGCCGTGGAATGCCGGACGTCGCGAACCCGCAACCGGCAGTCGGAAGCAGCGGTTCTTCGGTGTTCGGACGAAGCGGTGCGTTGCGCATCGACGAACGATCTGGCTCCTCAAGCTCGCCGTACCGGATCTCCTGCACCCGGCGGAAACCCTCCGTCATGACCGTCATGTTTGACGCCACGACAGCCTCTCCGAAGCGGCCAAACTTCTTCTCGTACTGCTTCCGGACGAAATCGTGGAACTGCTCCTCCGTAATCCGGTAATGAGTAAGAAACGGACTCACCCGGAAGAACGCGCCCAGGAAGGAATTCCCCTGCATGCGCAATTGCAGGTCCGGTCGGTTCGTCGCCATGCGGGCGATTTCGAAACCGGGAAGGATGAACACGCGGATTTTGTTGTCCCGGACGAAGGCCCGGTGCTGGGCTGGAATCCGCTGCCAGGCCGTCTCGGGGGTGTCGCTCGATTCCCAGACCAGAGAACCGCCCGGCTTCAACCCTTCCAGCGGGTTCGTGTGGGTAAACGCCTTCGGATCGCAGCAAAGCACCACATCGACGTGGTTCAGCTCGCAGTTCACCCGCACGCGCTCGGGCGCCACCACCAGGTAGTAATTCGTGGGCGAACCCTTCTTCTCCGATCCGTACTTCGGGTTCGCCATCACGTTGATCTTCTCGACCAATAATCCGTCGGCGTCGTACGAAGGGTCGCGTTCGGAGATGAACCCGCCGAAATCGCCGATAATCGAGCCGAGATTCTTGCCAGTGGTGATCATCCCCCACCCGCCGATCGAATGGAACCGGACGGCGATCGCGCCTTCGGGCAGCAG
>JBBQIU010000483.1:0-3788 GCA_038325245.1 Verrucomicrobiota bacterium | reverse complement strand
GGGAGGTGCGTGGATGAATTCCTACGTTTCCCAATCCACGCTGCTGAACCGTCGACCCGTCATCGCCAATCATCTCAACGTTCCCAAGCCAGCCGTGGGCGAGCCGACGCTTCTCACCTACGACGAGGTCAACACCGCGTTTCACGAGTTCGGCCACGCTCTGCATGGGATGTTTTCGAACGTCAAGTATCCGCGCTTTTCCGGCACGAGTGTGCCGCGTGATTTCGTGGAATTCCCGTCCCAGGTGAATGAGATGTGGATGACCTGGCCGTCCATCCTGACGAACTACGCCCGGCATTATCAAACCGGCCACCCCATTCCTGCGGTGCTCGTCGAGAAGGTCCTTTCTGCTCAGCGATTCAATCAGGGATTCAAGACCACCGAGTATCTCGCAGCGTCCCTATTGGATCAGGCCTGGCACCAACTCCCCCCCGAAGGGGTGCCTCAGGCCGAGGGGGTCATGGACTTTGAAGCCGCCGCCCTTGCCAGGGCCGGCGTGAATTTCGCCCCGGTGCCGCCGCGCTACCGCAGTCCCTATTTTTCCCACATCTTCGGAAGCGATGGCTATTCAGCGGGCTACTATTCCTACATCTGGAGTGAGGTGCTCGATGCTGATACCGTGAATTGGATCCAGTCCAATGGGGGACTCAGCCGGTCGATCGGGGATCGCCTCCGCAATACGCTTCTCTCGCGCGGCGGCAGCGATGAAGCCATGAATCTCTTCCGATCGTTCCTGGGCCGGGACCCGGAGATCGAACCGCTGCTCAAGCGCCGTGGACTCGGCGCCGCGACGCCCTGAGCCGCCGCAATGCGGTCGTCCTGGGCACCCTCCATCAATGAAACCTCTAATCATCGCCTTCGTATCCGTTCTCCCCACCCGATGAGGCTCATGGGACGAGGGCGGGGAACGAAGGGACTTAACGCTTCATGGCGACCCAATCTCGACGCCAAGGACGCACGCAACGGGTCGTTGGAGTCCCGAGACTCCGGGACTTCGGGGGCGATTTAATACCCGGGCCCCAGCCCAACCTCCACGCGCCACCATCGTGCTGCTTCCCCCTCCGTCGAAGTGCATCGCATCGCTGGCACCCAGCGCCTTCATCAGTTCCGCCGCTTCGCTCCCCTTTGCGCCCTCGCTGTATCCGGCCTGTCGGCCGTCCACAACCAGCCAAAACATCCAACGCCGATCTGCCGAGACGCCGACCGAGGTCACGGCGTCCAGGATGCCCGCTTCGCCCCGATTGACGCCGTCCACCAGCGTCACGACGAAGCCTCCCACGACATCGATCATTCCGGGCTCGATGCGCTGACTGCGCTGGAACCGAATCCTGCCACCAGGCTCGAGCACCAAGGCATCAAGGTTCGGCGCGGGCGCCGAGAGTTGTTCGGCGTCCTTCACCACCAGGCCCGTAGGTTTCACGGTTCCACCCGGAAGAAGAACCTCAGGGCGGAAAGGGGTCGCATTGATCGCGACCGCCAATCCATGGCGCCGGAGGAATGACGTTGGCCATCGCGCTGTCATGCCTCCGGCTCCGTCCGGGTCCGCGGCGATCTTGAGTCCGACCTCCGGTCGGGAGAGATCCATCCGAAGGGCGTGACACTTCATCAGGCGCGGATGCGTGAGGCTGGCCCGCGCGTACTCCACGCCCGGCGCCAGCGGTGTCCAGGGCGAGAACCCCGTATCCGCGGTGGGCCAGCGCTCGAGGAACCTCGGCAGACGCGGACAGATCCACGCATCCAGGACTGCCAGGATCAGGAGACCGATCACGCAGGGAACGAAGATGAGACGCCTGCGACGTGACCACGGTTTGAGTGTCGATCGCGCCTGAGGTCGCCTCGGATTCATGCGCGTGAGCGGTCCTGATCGGCTGCTACCAGATCTCCACCGGCCCTTGTGGCACCGGGATGGTCTCGCGACGGGCTGACCGTGGCTCCTCGCCCCCGGAAGGTTCCAGGAAACTGGGAATCATCGGTCCTGGCCGGAACCGTTCCAGCAACTCCCCTGTCGAATCACAAAATTGGGTCCTCCAGCGCAGGTAGCTCTCCAGGACGTCGTGGAATTCGGCTCGTGTCGAGATCCGCACCACATTCCGGTTGAACTCCGTCACCGGTCCAAAGCGCTTGCCATACCACGGTGCAATCTTGCGGAACATGAGGCAGGCCAATTCCTCACCGAACACTTCCAGCATTCGGTCCAAATGGCGGCACATCACCCGGATGCGCTCGGTAAAGGAGGCCTCCGCCGGGGTCTCGCCCGTCTCCAGGAAATGCCGGGTTCGGGAGAAAATCCACGGATCATAGAACGCCCCGCGCCCGACGCTCACGCCGGCACAACCGGTCACGTCGAGCATGTGCTTCGCGGAGGCTGGGGTGGTCACGTCACCGTTTCCAATAATTGGTATCCGTTGCACCGCTCCCACGACGCGGCGGATTCCGTCGAGCTTCACCGTCCCGCTGAATCCCTGCTGTCGCGTTCTCCCGTGGATAAAGATGGCCGCCACACCGACATCCTCCAGCGCCCGGGCCAGATCCGGCGCGGTGATGTTGTCGTCGTCCCAACCCAACCGCATCTTGGCGGTCACCGGGATCCGGACGGCGTTCACCATCGTTCGGACCAGATATTGAGTGCGGGCGTGCTCGGTCATCATTGCCGATCCCCCTCCGACGCGGCAGACCTTGCGTACGGGGCAGCCCATATTGATGTCCACAGAAGCGACCCCCACGCCCTCGAGGAACTGGGCTGCGTCGCGCATTTCCTCCGGCACGGCCCCGAACAACTGCACTGCGAGAGGTTGGTCTTGGGCATTGGACTCGATCAGCTTCAACGCCTTGCTTCGTTTTTCGAGCAGCGACCGTGCGTTCACCAGGTCAGTCGTGCAGAGGTCCACACCACCCAACTCCCTCACCACCAGCCTGAAAGGAAGATTCGTATAGCCCGCGAGCGGGGAAAGAAAGAGGTTCGATCGCAACGCCAGCGAACCGAGTTGAAACACAGCACTCGACATCCGGACGAACCCTAACAGCCCAAAGTCGCCACCTCCACCCCGGACCTGTCTCCATTCCCACCCGCCGGAGTCAAAGCGCGGTCTTCGACTTCGATACCAACTTTATGCCGTTGATGGTCATTGTTTTATCAACGGCCTTGCACATGTCGTACAGGGTCAGGGCCGCAACGCTGACCCCCGTGAGGGCCTCCATCTCAACTCCGGTCTGGGCGGTGATACGTGCAGTGGCCTGAATCTCGATCCGATCTCGGGAAGGCGGGATTCGAAACACAATCTCGCAGTGCGATATGGGTAGCGGATGACAAAGGGGAATGAGTTGAGCGGTCATCTTCGCCGCCTGAATGCCGGCGATGCGCGCCGTGGCGAGGACATTACCCTTCGCGATCGCCTGAGCTTCGATGAGGTCCAGCGTCGACGATTTCAGGAGAATCTCCCCCGAGGCGATGGCTTCCCGGCGGACGACAGGTTTGGCGGAGACGTCGACCATGCGGGCCTCGCCTTGAGGATCGAGATGGCTGAGCTGGGACTCGGGCATGGAGTCAGCGTGCCGGGGGCGGGTCGGAGCGTCGATGTCGGTTCAACAGATTGCCTGTCCCTTTGTCGTGCTCCGTGATGAGCCGGCCTTGCCGGACCAATCCTTGAGGCTGGGTTTCAGGTACGGCACCCTGTCGGCATGCCGATTTACGAATTCCATTGTGGGGCGTGTGCCACCGACAGCGAGATCCTGGTCCGGTCATCCGATTGGACGGGCACACGCTGCCCGGAATGCGGTTCGACCCGGCT
>JBBQIU010000482.1:0-3794 GCA_038325245.1 Verrucomicrobiota bacterium | reverse complement strand
CACCCAACCGCGACCGGAAGTAATCCACTTCCGCTTCCTTCCCCGGATTGCGCTTCAAGTAATCTTCCAGCGCCTGTTGGGCGTCGCTCGTCCGACCCGCGCCGTGAAGGAAGCTCGCCAGTTCCCCCACGGGCGCGATGGAGGAGGGAGCAATATCGACCGCCGACCGGTACGTCTGTTCCGCTTCCGCGCCCAACGAACGGCTGGCCAACAGCTTCGCCTGCGCCACCGCCATCTCCGCAAAGGAACGCCGCGTCACCTGGCTCTCTTCCGTGTCCGGCACCGTCTGCATCCGGTCCACGGTGTCCCTCCAATACTGGACCGATTGCTCCGCCTGGGCCGCCGTGGTTTTCACCGCCTCCTCTCCCGGTGCCGGAGACCGTACTTCAAAAATCGGCCCCATCGGCGTGGCCAGTTCGTACAAAGGCGATCCCGGCGTCGGCTTCTCCACCGCCACCGACATCCCTGGATTTTTCGCCAGCAACACCAGGAGAAGCTTGTCGCTCACCGCCGTCGCGCCCGCGGAGCCTGGAGTCAGTTCCCGCGCATCCCCCGTCGGAGTCACCTCTCCCTCCAGCAACTGGTTGTTCTCCGCCCTTAATCCCACTTCCTGGATGTATCGCTTCTTCGCCCGCTCGGCATCCTCCTGGGAAGGGATCGCAAGCTGATCCCCATACACGGCCGTGAGATAGTCCACGTATCCGGGATCGGAAAGCATCACCTGGTCCAAAAGCACGGCCCGACCATCGCCCGACGTCTCGTTGAGCAGGGACGGAATCGCCTGTCCGTACCCGGAGCCGCCCACATAAACCATTCCCGGCTTCAACGAGGAGAGGACGGACTCGCCATACGACAGAAGCTGTTCCGCCGGCCAGACCTCCTTCGCCTCCGCCACGGCGTAGGTCTCGCGGATGGCGGGCCAGATCGACGCCATGCCCGCCGGCGCCTCCGCCGAGGCGCCGAGCGCCGAAAGCGTGTTGTAGAGCCCCTTGATCTCCCGCCAATTCCCGCTCTCCACAGCCGAGAAGAAATTCTCCACCTCAGGAGGCACGGTGACGTTGAAGCGCTGGGCCAAAGTCTCCACCCGTTGCCGTCGGTTCTGGCTGAATTGGATCAATTTGTCGGCCACCACGGCCGCGGCTGCCTGGGGTCCTCGGGCCCCTCCGGATTGCGAAACCAACCGTGGCCTCGGCCGCGTCTCCAGGGTACCGCTCCCGCCGCTTCCACCGGCGCCTCCCGTCCCGCCGGCGTCTGCCACATCTCCCGTGGTTGGCACGGCAGGCCGTCGCAACAAAGCAACCAGAATCACCCCCGCCGCTACGGCGCCCAGTATCACCACCACGCGCGTGGACCCTGTGCGCCAACGCCTACCTCGCCCGCCAACTTCGGATTCCAAAAACTTCATTCTCGCGAGTGTAACCGTCACCACCCGCTCATGCCAGCCCCGGCCCGATCCCCATGCTCCTCGGTCCGCCCACCATCGCGTTCATTTCAGATGCTTATCCGCAAACTCCAGCATCGCGCGCCAGTCCTCGATCGTGACGTCGTGGCCTCCTGGGCGGAGATAATAGCCGATCGGACTGTCCACCAACTCCGAGGGTTGCGGCCATTCCTTCGCCGCCAACCCCTTGCTCCCCAGCAGGCGATACACGGGATCCGCCCGGCGCCCCCCCAGGAACTCACCCCTCGGATCACTCCAGAGGTCCGTCGTGCCGCTGAGGATCAGGATCGGGCGCGGCGCCAGCAACGCCACCAGTTGGTGCTGGTCCACCGGCAGTTCCGATTCATTCCGGGTGTATTTTGCGAAATTCGGCGCGAACCAATGCCCCAGACGCGTGACCAGATGCTCGACGTCCTCACCAAACATCCGCTTGCTGAGCGCCACTCCGCCCGCCCCGGATTGCTGCGAAAGTACCATCGCGAACCGCTTATCCTGCGCCGCCGCCCACAGGGCCGCCTTTCCCAGGCGACTGAATCCCATCACCGCCACCCGCCGAGCGTCCACCCGCGGGTTCGTACCGAGGTAGTCCATGGCCCGGCTCAGCCCCCAGGCCCACGCCCCGATGCTTCCCCAGTCGCCCGCTCCCGGCTCCGGCCCCAGCCCGCGCGGCCCTTCCTTCCATCGACCCGGCGCATCAGGCTCGATCTCCCCGTACCCCGCCGTCACGACCCCGTATCCCCGTTCCAGCACATACGCGTACGGCCACATGTGCTGGTGAATCCCCCGACTCCCCTCCAACGGTTTGTTGTTCGTCAGTTTGTTCGCAAACAAACCCAACGCGAAATGCCCGGGCACCGGCAGGTCCGGCTCCATCGTCGTCGTGTAGTTCCCGTCAAAGTTCAGCCCCAGAAAAACCGGGACCGGCGTCTTCGCCCGGTTGGGAAGATAGACGAGCAATTCCATCTGCCTCCCGTCCTCACGTCCCTCAAAAAGCACCCCCACCCGCAGCCGCGTCCCCAGCCCCCCTTGAACATTCCGCTTCTCGTCCCGCACCACGAAACGCATCCCTGCCGGCCGTCCCACCAGCGTCCTCCCATAGACCTCGGACTCGAACTGCTGGAGCAATTCCGGCCGACGCTTCTCCCGCCACTCACGGGCATCCTTCACGAGTTTGCCGTCCTCGCGCATCAACGGATCCGGAAGCCGATACGGCGGAACGTCCTGCTCCCGCGTGATCGCGGCCCCGGCGCCCGAAGCGATTTGCCCTCCCAGGAACGCGACGCCCATCCATACAACCATGCGCGAAAAGACCGAATTCCGGGTAGCTGCAGGCGTCCCGCCCGGCGGAACACCCGTGGGTTCATGATCCGTGAGCAGTTCAAAACGGAACGGGCGGCTTCCCATGAACTGGCGCAGGGTGAGGGTGTGCCGGAGCGAAGCGGAGGCTTCAGAACGCGTGGCGGAATGGAGACCGCTGACGTGTCTGCACCCCTCACCCTGTCCCTCTCCCTGGGGGAGAGGGAATCGCAAGGAACACGGGAAGTTCGGAATCCGTTCCGTGCGAGCCGTCGTAGCCCGGTCCACCTGCGGCCCATCTCTTCGAAACCCACTGCCCACGTTTCCCCCTCTCCCGCTCGCGGGAGGGGGCCGGGGTGAGGGCAGCCGTTCGTTCCGCCGTTCATCGTCAGAATGAGCAGCTTCAAGACCATGGGACCTCTCCATGCACCTATCCTCCCCAACGTCGCCGTGCCTTCGCAACGTCTTCTTCCCACCCCCCACACCACTCTCGCACCGCCTCCCCAACGGGCCCACGCTCGTCCCGCCCGATGGAACTGCGCGATCTTGCCGAACAAATCCTGTTCGCCACCTCCCTGGAGGCGAAGCTGTCGCGCCCTGACGACGTCACCGACCTCCATCCCGGATCCCCTCTCTCCGCCCCCACCACCCCGGGTCGTCCCACGGAGCTGCGCTTCAAGGATTCCTCCTCCACCCGAACCCGCTTCCCCGGACTTCATCAACTCGACCATGTCAGCGAGCGTGGTCGTCTTCTCCACTTCTTCGCCAATCACGAACTGCTCGCGGTCGAATTGATGGCCCTGGTCCTGCTCCGTTTCCCGAACGCTCCCTCCGCCTTCCGCCGCGGCGTCCTCCGGACCCTCCAGGACGAACAGGACCACACCCGCCTCTATGTCGACCGAATGCGGGAGTGCGGTGTCACGTTCGGAGAACTTCCGGTCAGCGGCTTCTTCTGGCGTGCCGTTTCCGGCATGGAGAGCCCGGTCGATTACATCGCCGGTCTCAGCCTCACCTTCGAACAGGCTAATCTTGATTTCGCCCGCCATTTTTCCCGGGG
>JBBQIU010000481.1:0-3795 GCA_038325245.1 Verrucomicrobiota bacterium | reverse complement strand
CGACGACCCAGAAGAACACGAAGAGCATTCCCAAGCGCCTCATCTCCGCTCGGGGAGGTCGCGAATGCCGCCACGTCCTGGTTTTCGCCAAACACCTTCAGGTTCTGGACCTCTGATTCTCGAAGGGCGCGTCCTGCGCCTTGGATGGGAGCACGATTTTGAGGATGAACCGGGCGCCCGACGACGGCAGGATGCGCACGCAACCATGACCCGATTCATCGCCGCCTGCTTCTGTGCCTGGGCCAGCCTCGCCGCCCAGGCCGCCTCCGCCGTGCCTTCAGGCCTGCCCGCCGACGGCCTTTTCTCGCGAACCAACCTCGTCGCGTGGTGCATCGTGCCCTTCGATTCCGCCAGGCGGACACCCGAACAGCGCGCCGCGATGCTGGAGTCCCTCGGGATTCGCCGCCTGGCCTATGACTGGCGAAACGAACACATCCCCACCTTCGACCAGGAGGTCGCCGAACTCGCCAAGCGACACATCGAACTTACCGCGTGGTGGTTCCCCTCCACTCTCGGCCCCGAAGCCCGGGCCATTCTCGATTGCCTGCGCCGCCACCAATTGTCCCCGCAACTCTGGATCACGCTCGGCACCGAACCCGAACCCGACCCGGCCGCGCTGGAACGTAAGATCGCCGGCACCGTTTCATCACTCAGCCCCCTGTGCATCGAGGCCGCTCGGATCGGCTCCACCGTCGGCCTCTACAACCACCTGGGGTGGTTCGGCGAACCCACGAATCAGCTCACCATCCTCTCCCGCCTCCGGGCCGCGGGTCACACCAACGCCGGGATCGTCTACAACTTCCACCACGCCCATGACCAGATCGACCGCTTCCCCGCCCTCCTGGCCGCAATGAAACCCCACCTCCTGGCCGTCAACCTCAACGGTATGGTCCGCGGCGGGGATCGTTCGGGAAAAAAGATCCTTTCGCTCGGCACGGGCGACGAGGAATTTGCCATGCTTCGAACGCTCCAGGACAGCGGTTGGCGGGGTCCCGTCGGCATCCTCGGTCACACAGACGAGGACGCCGAAGTCAAACTCCGCAAGGAATTGGCCGGACTCCAGATCCTCACTCACCAACTTGTCCAGGGCGCCACCGCCCCGAAGGCTTCGGCCGTTCCGCCTCCGGCTTCCCAATCCCCGGCCGTCACCCGCGCCATTCTCAACGAGCCCAGCAATCAAACCGAAAAGGACTGGGTGGATGATCGCCGCAACCAGACCCTCCCCTCCCGCTGGCAGGCCTACTACCTCCCCACGCCCACCGGCACCGTCCGCAAAGGGCTCTCCATTCGGATCGGCGCCGACCAGGAGGCCACCGTTTGCTACGACACCGCCACCGGCAACTGGCGCGCCGCGTGGACAGGCGGCTTCCTGAGGTTCGACCCCGCACGCTTCGGACTCCTCAATGCCCCTCAACCCGACGGTTTTATCCACCTCGCCCTCCCCGAGAACCTGGGCTGGCGCGACGCCGAATTCCGCTGGCGCGGTTTCAGCGTCGACGGCGAGCGGGTGCACCTCGAATACATGCTTGGTGACATGCTTGTGCGCGAGTCCCCCTGGGCGGCCACGGTGGACGGACAGGTTGTTCTGTCCCGCGACATCGAGTTCGGCCCGACCACTCAGGCGCAACCCACCCTGACCCTCCTCGCCGGACTCGCCTCCCAGGCAGTGGAAGGCGAGGTCAACCGAAGTCCCTGGTTCGGCTACCAGGACGGCGACACCCTCAATGCCGTGGTCTTCGACCTCCAACCGGGAATGCACATCCTCCGCGCACTTCCCGAGCAGTTCGACGTCACCTTCCTGCCCCGCACCAATATTCTGCGCGTGCGGTTCCTCTTTCACCACGGACCGAAGGAGCGCATCGGCGAGATCCTTGCCGCCGTCCCGAAGATCGGTCGCTTCGCGAACTTCAATGCGTCCTCCACCCTCACCGGGGGCCCTTCCTCCCCGCCCCTTGTCGTTCAAGGCCAGAAAGGCCCGAACAATGACGCCTACGCCATCGACACCATCCCGGTTCCCTATGACAACCCTTCGAAGGCGCTGATGTTCTGTTCCGGCGTCGGCTTCTTCGACAACGGCGACGCCGCCATCTCGACCATCCACGGCGATGTCTGGCGAGTGTCCGGTCTCGACGCCGACCTCGCCCGCGTGGAATGGAGCCGGATCGCCACCGGCCTCTTCCAACCCCTCGGCCTGACTGTGGTCAGCAACGAGGTTGTTGTCCTCTGCCGCGACCACCTCACCCGCCTTCACGATCGCAACGGCGACGGGTTCACCGACGACTACGAATCCCTCAGCAGCCTGATCGACACATCCGGCTCCGGCCATGACTACGTCACCAGCCTGTCCCGCGACGACGCCGGAAACTTCTACTTCGTCGATCCCAAGGGCGCGCATCGCCTCTCTCCAGACGGCCGGCAGAAGACAACCGTCGCCGCCGGCTTTCGCAACGCCAACGGCATGGGGGTCAGCCCGGATGGCTCCGTCATTCTCGTCGCCCCCCAGCAAGGGGAGTGGACGCCTTCGTCCGTCCTCCACGAACTTCGGCCCGGCGGTTGGTACGGATACGGTGGGCCTCGGACCACGCCGGATCGGCCGCTCGGATACGATGTACCCCTCTGCTGGATTCCCCATCGCATCGACAATTCGAGCGGTAGTCAGGTTTGGGTCACCAGCGATCGCTTCGGCCCTTTGTCCGGCCAGATCCTTCACCTCTCCTGGGGACGCTGCACCATGCTCCTCACCCTGCGCGATGTCGTCGATGGCGTCGCCCAGGGCGCGGTCATGCCGCTGAAAGGGCGTTTCCTTTCGGGTCCCATGCGCGGCGCTTTCCATCCGAAAGACGGACAATTGTACGTCGTCGGCTCGCAGGGATGGCAAACCGCCGCGGCAAGGGACGGGAGCTTCCAGCGGGTCCGCTGGACCGGAAAGTCACTCCCCCTTCCGACGACCTGGCAGGCCTACCCTGCGGCCCTTCGCCTCACCTTCAACGAACCTCTCGATCGCACCGGGGCGGAGGATCCGGGAAGCTATTCCCTGGAAGCCTGGAATTACCGCTACGCCGCCCAATACGGATCGAAGGACTGGTCCGTCAGCCAGCCCAACAAGGAAGGGCGCGACGCCTGGAACGTCGAGTCAGCGAAGCTTTCAGAAGACGGCCGCACCGTGACCCTCTCCGTCCCCGATCTGAAGCCGGTCATGCAGTTCGGACTGAAGTTCAACCTCGACGCCGCCTCCGGCGCTCCAGCCGCCGGCGAACTCTACGGCACCATCCACCGGCTGCACGCGCTCCGGTGATGGGAACCCCGTCCTCCCGCCCCAGCTCCCAAGAAGCGTTTGGACTGCGCCGGCGTCAGCCGGCGCTCTGGAGATAGCTCAAGGCGAAACCCTGATCGCTCTACACAACGTGCGCGGGGGCGCCCCCCCAATCCCGAAGGGATTGCGGCCTACAGCCCAGGAGTGCGAGGAACGAGCTACTCTGGCCCGACTTATTCTGGGGGAACTCACGCCGTCACACGGCCGGGCCAACCCTGGAGATCCATCCGGCCCGGGCGCGGCACCGGATAGCTCCCGTCCGGCCCCGGCCTCGTGGGCGGTTCCATATCGTCGCGGCAATCCTCGGGCTTGGGCATATACGCAAAACTGGAACGATGGATCTCGTCCCAACTGATTTCGTGGCCGGTGTAACAGGAGAGCTGTCCCATCACCGTGATCAGGGTGCTGCGCGCCATGTACTCCCCGTGGTTCAATGGCGTGCCGGCACGGATCCCGGCGAACATCCGGTCATGCTCCACCTG
>JBBQIU010000480.1:0-3797 GCA_038325245.1 Verrucomicrobiota bacterium | reverse complement strand
TGGACGACAAGATCCTGGGCGTCGCGGGCCTTTCCCGCTCCGCACCCTACGATCCCAACGAAATCCGAAAACTCGACCCCCTCCTCCTCACCTGCGCGAGCCTCTTCGGCGCCATTCGGACTGCCCGTCGGCGCCAGGAGGCCGAAGCCCAGATCCGACAGCTCAACGCCGAACTCGAGAAACGCGTCGAGGAACGCACTGCCGATCTGCGCGCCATGAACGAGGAATTGGCCGAATTCGCGTATGTCGTCACCCACGACCTCAAGGCTCCCCTTCGCGGCATTCATCAGCTCGCCGAATGGCTCACCCACGACCATGCCTTCGGCCTCGACGTAAACGGACTGAAATTGCTCGCGCTGCTCCGCAGGCGTGTCCTTCACCTCCAGCGGCTCGTCGACGGACTTCTCGCCTGCGCCCGCGTCGGGCGTTCCCCCGAAACCGAAACCTCCGTCTCCGTGGTCCAGCTTCTTCAGGATGTCATCGGAGTCCTGGCGCCGCCGCCCCAGGTCATCATCGACGTCCCCAACAATCTCCCGACCATTCGCGGGAATCCCGAACGGCTGCACCAGATCTTCCAAAACCTCCTCGATAACGCCCTGAAATACCTCGACAAACCCGAGGGCCGCGTTCGCGTGGAAGCCACCCGGCAGTCGGGCGCCTGGGAGTTCCGGGTGATCGACAACGGGCCCGGCATTCCTCTGCGATTCCGCGAAAAGGTGTTCCAGATCTTCCAGCGGCTCGACACGCGAAGCGACATTCCCGGCACCGGCCTCGGATTGACCCTCGTCCGGCGAATTATCGAGGCCCGCGGAGGCCGTGCATGGATCGAATCCTTCGATAACGAGGGCACATCCGTCTGTTTCATCTGGCCGGACCGCGCGCGACGCCGCACTGAATGACGCCTCCCAATTCCCCTCCCAAGAGTCTGTCTATAGCGGGCGCGCCTCGAAATCACCCAGACGCCGCTTGAACGTGAAGCGGGCCGGCGCGCCCACCAGTGAATTGGCCGTGCCCCGCACGTCGCCCGCTATCGCCGCGAAGGGAAGCGCCACCACGAAGATCGCCGCTCCCACGGCCGTCGCCGCGATTCCCAACGGACGTACCACCAGTACATCCGCCGCTACTTCCGCCGGGTCCACGACGCGACGCGAACTGGGTACCGGCACCGGCGCCGTCGGATCGGGAATCAATGTCGCCGTCGCTGTCGCCTCTGCCTGCACCGGGGGCGCCGCCTCGTCGGCAGCCCGAAGGGGAGCTGAAACCCCCGCGCACGCCAATACCACCGCCATGAACGCCCGAATGCCTTGGAAACGCATGCGCCATCGTCTAAGCCCCTCGGTTCCGGAAGTCCAAGGAATTCCTGACCATCTCACTCCTGCAATGCCGCCCGCAAAAAGGGCCGGTAAAGGTGCGCCTCAAGCAGAAACGAATCGTGCCCTTTGTCACTGTGCACCGTGATGCGCGTCGCATGGACCCCCGCCTTCTTCAACACGTCCGCCAGAAACGCCTGTTCCTCCGGAAAATAACAGGCATCGGAATCAATCGTGAAGATCAAGTAATTCTGCTTCCGACATCGCTGAAACACCGCCACCAGATCCGATGCCACCGACTCCCGGACAAGATCAAAGCGGTTCCAGGCATCCAGGATTCGCAGATACGTGTTCGCGTCGAATCGCCGGACGAACTTCCGCCCCTGGTGCAGCATGTAGCTCTCCAGCGGACTTCTCAGTTGGTACCACGCCAGCGAATCGTCCCGTCGCACAATCTCCGTCCGCGCCCGCTCCTCCATCGCCTCCAGGGATACGAACGTCTTGTGCCCGATCATCCGCGCCAGGGCCAAACCCCGATCCGGCCGCGGCCCCGGATAATACTCGCCTCCGCGGAAATTTGGGTCCGATTCGATCGCACAGATCTGCTCGAGATTGTGCAGGCGCTGCAAGGGCGTCGTCCGTACCCCGGTCGCGAACGGAATCACCGTCCGCACCCTCTCCGGAGACCGCGTCGCCAGACTCAAGGTAAGAAGGCCCCCCAATGAGGCCCCAACCGCCGCATGCAGGACCTCAATCCCAAGGTGATCCAGCAACGCCAATTGCGAGTTCACAAGGTCCGCCATCGTTAATTGCGGGAATCGCGGCCCGTACGGCTTGCCCGTCCGCACCTCAATCGAACTCGGCCCGGTCGAACCATAACACCCCCCCAGATAGTTCGCGCAAATCACGAAGAACCCGTCCGTGTCCAGACCCCGTCCCGGACCAATGAAGGTGTCCCACCATCCCTCGTGAACCTCCTCCGTCCAACGGTCCCCCAGCCCGGGAACCGCCGGATTGTGCCCCGCCGCATGCTGGCTCCCGCTGAGCGCATGGAAAACCAGGACCGCATTATCGCGGTTCGTGTTCAGGGTACCGTACGTCTCGTACGCGAGCACTGCCGGACCCAGCGCCTCCCCGCTTTGCAAATAGAAAGGCGTGGCTTCCGTCGACAGCTCGAAGAATCGCGTCTCGATCGGTGTCACGAGATTCCTTCACGGAGACATCCCCGAAACCTCCACCCGGCCTCGACCCTCGCCTCGCTCCCAATCCCTCCCCCGAGGCCGGCCCACCTCCGCGCCCGCGCACTCACGAGACAGCGCGCCTCAACGCCTGATCAAGGTCGGCCAGAATGTCGTCGATATGCTCGATGCCGACGCTCAACCGCACCAGGTCCGGCGTGATCCCACCCTCGATCTGCTGCGCTTCCGACATCTGGGAATGCGTGGTCGATGCGCTGTGGATCGCCAGCGACTTCGCGTCGCCCACGTTCGCCAGATGCGAAAACAGACGTACGCTGTCGATGAATTTCCGACCGGCATCTTTTCCGCCCTGGATTCCGAAGACAACCATGGCACCCCCCTTCCCACGCAGATACTTCACGTTCCTCGCGTACTCCGGACTGTCCGGAAGGCCTGGATAACGCACCCATGCCACCCCCGGATGCGCCTGGAGATGCTGGGCCACCGCCAGCGCGTTTTCGCAATGACGCTCCATCCGCAGCGGAAGCGTCTCGATCCCCTGAAGGAACATCCACGAGTTGTCCGGGGAAATGCAGGCGCCCAGATTGCGCAGCGGCACCGTCCGCATCCGCAGAATGTAGGCCAGCGGCCGCAGCGGATCCGGCAGGTCCACGCCCCATCGGAGTCCGTGGTAGCTGGCATCCGGCGTCGTGTAGAGGGGGTGCTTCCCCGCCGCCCATGGAAACCTGCCCGAATCCACCACCAAACCCCCAATCCCCGTTCCATGGCCCCCAAACCATTTCGTCAACGAATGCACGACGATGTCGGCCCCATGCTTGATGGGCTGCGTCAGATACGGCGTTGAAAACGTCGAATCCACGATCAACGGCAAGCCCCTCGCATGAGCCACGGCCGCCACGGCTTCGAGATCCGTGATCTCCAGGGCCGGGTTGGAGACGCTCTCGCAAAACAATGCCCGCGTCTTGTCGTCGATCGCCCGCGCGAAATGCTCGGGGTCCCTCGAATCCACGAACTTCACCCGGATGCCCAGTGCCGGAAGGAGATCGTTGAACTGCGTGTAACTCCCCCCATACAGATTCCGCGCCGAAACGATGTTGTCCCCCGCCTGAGCGAGGTTGATGACCGAGTAGAAGACCCCCGCCGTCCCCGAGGCCACGCCCAATCCCCCCATCTCGTGCACCCCTTCCAGCAACGCCACCCGCTTCTCCAGGACGTCCGTCGTCGGATTCATCAGCCGGGTGTAGATGTTCCCCAACTCTTTCAGGGCAAAGAGATTCGCCGCGTGTTC
>JBBQIU010000479.1:0-3799 GCA_038325245.1 Verrucomicrobiota bacterium | reverse complement strand
AGCCTTCGTTCCGGACTTGGACTCCTGCATCACCACGGAGATGGCCTCGCTGGAACCATTCATGCGTGCGAGAAGGAACCGTTCGCTTCCGGGAATGGCCACAATGGACGCCACAATCTCGGGCTGCGCCGGATAGGCATGGAGAAGTTCCAGTTCCGGTACGTTCCAAAGCTTCAGCGAGCGGTCGTTCGCGCTGGAGAGCAGATACCGGCCGTCCGCACTCAATGCGATTCCGTGGATCGCGCTCTCGTGGGCGAAGCGGGAATGTTCCATCGGGTTCAATCCGGGTCCCTCGCGCGTGATGAACCGCCACAGATGAAGCCGTTTGTCTGCACCGGCGGCGACGATGCTTTCGCCGTCCGGGGTAAACAGAACCGACATCAGCTCGCCCTGCGCTTGGTTCAGGGTGTCCAAACGGACGCCATCCGAAACGCGCCAGAGCTTCACCGTCTCGTCCGCACTCGCCGATGCAAGCACCGCGCCGGAAGGATGCCAAGCCAGGTCGAAAACGGCTCCCTTGTGCACGTCGATGTCTCGAACAGAAGTTCCGTCCGAGGCCTTCCAGATCCGGATCACACGGTCATACCCGGCCGTCGCCAGGAGCGCGCCGTCAGGCGAGAACTCCGCATCGTAGAGCACGTCGGCATGCCCGCCAAACTCGCGGATCAACTCTCCAGTAGCCACTCCGTACAACTGCGCGACGCCGCGCAACCCCGTCACCCCCGTCGCCGCGACGACCTGCGACCCATCCGGTGAGAAATGCAGGGCATTGACCTTGCCTGGCAGCCCCGTCACGGCCCGTAGCAGGGAATGATGGGTCGTGTCCCAGATCTCGAACGAACCCGTGCGCGCCAGGGCCAATCGCGTGCCGTCCTGGGAATACGCCGCCGCGGAATAGGGCAGCGGGCCGTTCACGCCTGCCACCTTGGGCGTCACCAATTCGCTCAGGATGGACGTGTCCACAACGGGGCCGACCGCCCCTGCCCCGATCCATCGTCGCAACGTCT
This sequence comes from Verrucomicrobiota bacterium, assembly GCA_038325245.1. GTDB lineage: Bacteria > Verrucomicrobiota > Verrucomicrobiia > Limisphaerales > CAIMTB01 > CAIMTB01. The sequence goes on along the minus strand of JBBQIU010000479.1, from coordinate 2,792 downwards.
CCAGTTCCCGCCCGGGAACCTGGGGCTCATCCTTGGGCGGCATCTTCGGCTTCGCACGCCCCTCCAGAGACTGAATGAGAAACGAATCCGCGGGTTTGCCGCCCTGGATCGGGTCCCCGTGATCTTCCCCACCCTTCCGAAGCAGCGCGTAGGTCTCTACAGAAAGGCCCCCTTCCCGCTCGGTATCATCATGGCAACCGGAACAGTAAGCCCGAAGGATGGGAGCAATGTCCCGGGCGTAATCGAGCGCATCGGACTCCGCGGCGAAGCTCCGGCACGTCGCCAGGAGAATGAGAGTGATCAGGCGATGGCGCATGGCGGCTTAGTGTTGGAAAAGAAACTCGCGGGTGGTGAGCAACGACCAATAGAGATCCTCGACGATCTCGCGCTTTTCCGTGGGCGCCGCCGCGGCCAGGAATCCTTCAAATTCCTTTCGTTCGGATTCTGTCGGGGGTCGGCTCAGACTAAGCATCCACGCCTCCTCGATGACACGCGCCGGACCCGGATCTGTCGCCAGCACCTGTGTTACTCGACCGTCTTTGGCGGCAAGCTTTTCGTTGATTGTGCTGCCATTCGACAGGTGAAGTACCTGCACGAGGCTCGGCTGATTGGACCGTTCGCATTCGCAGGTGATCTCGCGCTGATTCCTTCCAAACGACTTCAGGAAGTAGGATTTGACGGCCGCGTCCTTCAATTGGATCGACCGCGTGTCATTGGTATACGCGCCGGTCTTTTCGGTGGAACCGTCATTCAGGCTGATCTCCGTGAAAAGGTCGGGAACGCCGGTCACGTCGGCGATGGCATCATTGAGGACCTCGGCCATGAGGCGGCGCGGATAGAACCTGGAGTAATACCGCTGTTCGTCGCGGTTTTCGGGCAGGGACTGGCTCGATCGTCGGTAGGTGTGGGAGACGAGAATGGAGCGTATCAGCGCCTTCAAGTCATAGCCCTCCCGAGGCAACTGGGTCGCCAACGCCGCGAGGAGCTTCTCGTTGCTGGCCGGATTGGACGCGCGCAGGTCGTCGATCGGTTCGACGAGGCCGATACCCATGAAGTTGGCCCAGACCCGATTGACGATGGCGCGGGCGAAGTAGGGATTCTCGGGAGACGTCAGCCACCGGGCCAGGGGCTCACGCCGGTCTCCGGGGTCTTCCGAATCGAGGGACGGCGCATCGAGAGGCGCCGGCGGCTGCGGTTTGCCCGTCCTGGGCTGCATCAGATCCCCGGCCGCCTCCACATAGAGCGTCCGGCGGCCATCGCCACTTCGCGCATCCCCACCCCACCCCTTGGCCCGGACCCGGGCGAAGAGATTGGCGAATGAGTAATATTGATCGTTCGTCCACTTCTCGAGCGGATGATTGTGGCACTTGGCGCAGTTGATCGACAGGGCCAGAAAGGCCTGGCTGACATTCTCAGCCATCGACTCCGGATCCTGGTGGATGGCGTAGAAATTGCTGGCTCCCTCGTCGACTGACGAACCCCGGGCCGTCACAACCCGGCGGACCAGTTCATCCCACGGGGTGTTCTCCGCCACCCGGTCGCGGATCCACTGGTAATACGCCGCCAGCGCATCGGGCCTCAGTTTCGAGCCCGTCACGAGCAACAGGTCGGACCATTTGTAAGTCCAGTAGTCGATGAACTCCGGCCTCGAAAGCAGATGGTCCGCAAGTCGGTCGTGCTTCCGCGGCGATGTGTCCCGCACAAACGCCCGCACTTCCTCGGGATTGGGTAGCTTCCCGATCGTGTCCAGGTAGGCACGCCGCACAAATGTCGCATCGCCCGCCGCAGGGGATGGCTTCAGATTCAGTCGCTTCAGTTGTTCGAGGACCAGGTCGTCGATCAACCCGGAGCGCGGCGCCTGGCTGAAGACTTCACCGGGAATCGAGTTCGAATACGGCGCCGTGATCCGCGCAATCACAATTTGCGAGGAGAACCAGGCTGTGACGGCGCCTTCCCCAGACCCCAGCACATTCACGATTCCCGCCCGATCCACGGACGCAACGGTTTCATCCGTCGAGGTGAACTTGGACCACCGAGTCACGTCGCGACGGGTGCCATCGCTGTACCGGGCATGCACGGTGAGGCCGAGCGTCTGCCCGAGTGCCCGGAGGCTCTCGCCCGGCGTCACCTCCAGTCCCATCATCGTCGGATCGTCGGGCGTGGGTGGCGGACATCCCGCCGCAATCCACCCCGAGAGAATCCGATACTCCTCCGAATCCACATCAAAGCGCTTGCCCCCCTTGTGCCTCAGCGCCGTCGTGGGTTTCGTGAGAAGAAGGCTCTGCCCCGGATCCGACAATTCGACCCTGCGACCGATCAGTTCCCGGGTGATGGAAAAATGATCCGATTCAGGGTCGTATCCGAAGAGGGACAGCCGGAAGCCTCCCTTCCCGGCGAGGGCGCCGTGGCAACCGCCACTGTTGCACCCGGACTGGGAAAGGATGGGCAGGACGTCGTGCCGGAACGATGGAACCTCCTCCTCCGTCGCCACCGCTGGAACCGCGAGGGAAAGGATTCCACAGACCAGAAAGAGAGGGGGAATACAGAATCTCATGAGAAGAGCTCCCGGATCGGTTCGGTGCCGAGATCGGTAAGCGGGAACGGACGGCCCCCCGGCCCGGGCAGATGCGAGGCGTGGTCCAATCCGAGGCTGTGAAACACGGTGGCCACGATGTCTCCCGGCCCGACAGGGCGCTCGGCGGGGAATCCGCCGATGGGATCACTGGCCCCCACCACCCGCCCCCCCTTCACGCCGCCACCGGCGAAATACGAGGTGAAACACCCCGGCCAGT
>JBBQIU010000478.1:0-3799 GCA_038325245.1 Verrucomicrobiota bacterium | reverse complement strand
CGGCATGTCCGTCGGCGTCCTCGACGCCGTCGGCGCTGATGCGCCCGTCCGTCCCATTGAGGAACGGGTCGCCGACATTGAGGCGTACATGAACAATGTGGCGCGAACCGACAATGCCAATGCCCCGTCCAGCATTCCCGGCCCTGGCCCCGGCCACAACGCCTGGCAAATGACGTCGACCGCGCTGGTCCTTTTCATGACGCTCCCGGGCCTTGCCCTGTTCTACGGCGGCTTGGTGCGTCGGAAGAACGTCCTTTCGGTAATGGCCCAGTGCCTTGGGATCGCCGGGTTGGTCACCATCCTTTGGTGGGTCTGCGGCTATAGCCTCACCTTTGCCGCGGGAAATCCCTTCATTGGCGGCTTCGAATTCATGTTCTTCAAGGGAGTCAACGGCGGCGAGGTCGGTCAGGGCAGCAACTGGATCTCCAACAATGTCTGGGCGATTTTTCAACTGACCTTCGCCATCATCACCCCCGCCCTGATTGTCGGCGCCATCGCCGAGCGCATGAAGTTCTCGGCCGTGATCCTTTTCGTCGTCCTGTGGATGTTTATCGTCTACTTCCCGCTCGCGCACATGGTGTGGGCCGCCGACGGTTTCATGTGCGGTCCGCTGAATGCCGATGCCGGTATCAAGGCCCTGGATTTTGCGGGAGGCACGGTAGTTCACATGTCGTCCGGTTGGTCCGCCCTTGTCCTCTGCCTCATCCTCGGCAAGCGCGTCGGGTACGGTCGCGAACCGATGCCGCCCCACAGCATGGTGCTTTGTATGATCGGCACCGGCATGCTCTGGGTCGGCTGGTACGGCTTCAACGCGGGCAGCGCGCTTGCCGCCGACGGCATCGCCGCGCAGGCCTTCACCACCACGACGCTTGCCGCCGCGACCGCCAGCTTCATCTGGGGCGTCTGCGAATGGATCATCAAGGGCAAGCCCTCCGTCCTCGGCTTCTGCTCGGGAGTTGTCGCCGGGCTCGTCGTCATCACACCCGCCGCCGGGTTCGTCTCCACCTCGGGCGCGATGATCATCGGCATCGCCGCCGGGGTGATCTGCTTCGTCGCATGCTGGAAGCTCAAGCAAATGCTGGGCTACGACGACGCTCTCGACACCTTCGGCATCCACGGCGTGGGCGGCACGCTCGGGGCCCTCATGACCGGACTCCTGGCCACCTCCGAGGCCAACCCGATCGTCGAAGGCCTCGCCGATGGCCTGCTCATGGCACAGATCAAGGCCATCCTCCTGACCATCGTCCTGTCGGTCGCCGCCACCGCCGTCATCGCCTTCATCGTGAAGGCTGTGGTCGGGCTCCGGCCCTCCGAGGAAGTGGAAACCGCCGGCCTCGACCTCGCCGAACATGGCGAGGAAGGTTACCACGGCGCCTGATCCCGCCCGATTCCAGAACGGCCATCGCGTACTCCGCGATGGCCGTTTCCTTTTTGTCGGATCGTTCTCCAGCATTGCCGCGCCCGGGCGCATCGGCTAGTGCTCCGGTTCGTGACCGCGCCAGTCCCACCCAAACATCGGTTCCGTTCCCGGATGAAGTGGGCGATCGCGCCGCTGGCCAGCGTCACCCTCGCCTCCTGGATCGGTTGCACGCCCATTCCTGAGGTCGTCGTCGTCCATTCCTCCGAACTCGTCGAGGTCGTCGCCCGCCCCTCCGCAACCGATGAACGAGCTATCGCGGAACTCAACGTGCGCCACGCCCACGGTCAGTGGACGCTTCGCACGCGGATTCCTGAGCTGACCCACGCAAGCGCCCTCCCGACTCCCGCCGTCATCGATTCCCTCCGGAGCCGCGTCGTCTGGCTGGCCCCCTACCTCTTCATCCGTGAAGACCTCGGGCATCAGGAGGCATCCCGAGGTTCCGTCGATCATGTGTTCCTTTGTACGACGAACGCCGTGCATCGCTTGGGAACCTTGTCCGCCCGTTTCGGCCCGCCCGGTTCCCAACTCCAGAATGGCCTCTTTCGCGACACGTACGATCGACTTGAATTCTCTCCGCTGACCGCTAGGTCGGAGGCTCTGATCTTCGACATTTATCTACGCGATCACCGCGGGCGTTTCTCCGTCGATTCCGGAATTACCTGGTCATCCGGCCAAGACGAGTATCGGCGGCGACTGGACCGCCTCCGGTCGCTTGAAATCAAGTCCCCGGACGTCGCAACGCCCGCGAGCCTTCGCGAAGCGCGTGCGCTGGCCCTCTTCTGTCTTGCGTTCACGCGGTATTGCGATCGGCCGATCGAACATGCCGAATCCCTTGAAGTCGCCCGCACCGCCCTGGGTCCCCTCGACGACATTCTCGAGGAGGTCGAAACGGTTCAACCAGGCGAACTCGCCGCGAGCCGGGACGAGGTCCTCCGCGCCAATCCGTCGTTGGTAAACTTTTTCAAGGAATCGTCGGATCAACCTCCCGATCCAGAACTCCCCGCGCCGCCGGAATCCGAACCGCCCGCCCCGGGACTCACTGCGCCCTGACGTCCACTCACGTCCTTTCCAACCATGCCTTCTCCCAGCCATTCAAACCGGATAGGGCTTTCTGCCCTGATCTGGACGCTCCTCAGCGCCGCTCTTGCCTGTTATCCCGGGGTCCTACTCGCCGCCGTGTCCGGACTTAAGGGAGCGGAAAGGCTCGCCGCCACTCCGCTTTCCCCCGTCCGATCTGCCCAGCCGGGTGCTCCCGAAATCGTTCCCTCTGATGCCCCCATCCAGATCCGTATCGGGCCCTACTTCGGCTGGGACCGCTCCTGGACCGTCAGCAATGGCAAGGTTGAAGCCGTCATCGTCCCAGCGATCGGACGTCTCATGCAGTTCCGTTTCCTCGGACAAGGCAGTCCCTTCTGGGAAGATCCCGCCCTCCGGGGAAAGCTCCCCGACCCCGCCTCCTCCGAGTGGCAAAATTTCGGCGGCGACAAGACCTGGCCCGCACCCCAGGCGGATTGGGAACGGATCACCGCGCGAGGGTGGCCGCCTCCCGTCGCCTTTGATTCAATGCCGGTCGTGACGTCGGTCCGGCGCGATGCCGTGGTCCTCACCTCGCCCATCGACCCGCACTTCGGGATCCGTACCGAACGGGTCATCCGCCTCGAACACGAGGCGCCCGTCATGACGATCGTCACCACCTACGAAAAGGTCTCCGGAGACCCGGCGAAGGTGGGCGTCTGGATCATTACCCAACTCGAAGATCCCCTCCTCGCCGCCGCCCCCGTCCCCTCGCCTTCCCATTTCCCCGAAGGCTACAACCGCCAGTCCGGCGACCAGCTTCCGTCGAATCTCACCGTGGAGAAGGGTTTGCTTACGCTGACGCGCGATCCCGCCCGATCCACAAAGATCGGCACCGATTCAGAACGGCTTCTGTGGGTGGGCGAAACGCAGATGCTCCTGATTGAGTCGCCACGGATACGCGGCGCCGACTATCCCGACCAGCAGAGCAGCGCCGAGATTTACACCAATCCCGATCCCAAGGCCTACGTCGAACTGGAGACATTGGGCCCCCTTCACGACATGAAGCCCGGGGACCGCATCCGCCAGACCAACACCTACACGCTGCTACCGCGCCAACTCGCCGATCCCAAAATGGACGCCCGCCGCGTCCTCTTCGGCAAACCGTGAGCCCTCACCCCCCCACATGATCCCATCCAAATCCCCCCGTCCGTCGTTCGCGTTTATCGCGTGCCTGACCCTGATTCTCGCCGCCATGCCCGCCCGCGCGGTCGAACTGGCGGTGATGACGTTCAATCTCCGCTACGCCAGCAGGACCCCGCCCAACGCCTGGCCCGACCGTCGCCCCGTGATGAAGGCGTGCAT
>JBBQIU010000477.1:0-3808 GCA_038325245.1 Verrucomicrobiota bacterium | reverse complement strand
AGGTAGACGGTTGTGTAAAGCCGTACGCCGTCCCGCATCGGGATGCGGTGCTCATACTTGGTGTAGTGTCGGGCGAAATCCGGACTCGAATCCGCGGCGCAGGCTGCGAATTGGAGCAGCCAGAGGTCGGCCAGTGCCACTGCCAGGATGACGATCGCGAAGACGGTGGGGCGATGAATTCGGGGGCGCATGGAGGGGGGTGGAAAACGTCTCTGGGGATGAGGCCGGGTCGGAACCGCCGTCGCGAGCGAAATCCGGTTCGGAGGCGGAGGCGGCAGGACGCGCCCTTCGAGAGTCAGAGGTCCAGAACCTGAAGGTGTTTGGCGAAAACCAGGACGTGGCGGCATTCGCGACCTCCCCGAGCGGAGATCAGGCGCTTAGGATTGCTCTTCGTGGTCTTCCTGGTCGTCGGATGGATCTTTCGGGACCCGATTCTTCCTCCGTCGTTTCGGCACAACTCCATGGAGCTTCTCTACGCAATGCCGCTGACGTGTCCGTGCCGCTTCGGAGGAACCGGGCCTCTCTCGTTTCCTTCTCTGCGCTCTCTGCATTCCCTGTGGCCTTAGTCCAAACGGGCAGGCCTCCAGGCCCACGCGAATGCGACGGACATGAGCGCCGGACGGGGAGGGATTTGCCACAAAGAACGCAGGGAACGCAGAGACTTGGAAGGACGGGATCGCCTTCCCAGACCTCGCCGATGGCGGTTCGTCCGGTCCCATTCCATGCGCCATGACGAACACGGTCGATCGCAGATCCCTATCGGGGGTGAGGCACCAGATCTTACAAAGAAAAAGACAATATTTTCAGGAGGGCGCTAGTGCGCTTGCTCGGCTGTCTCCGCCTCACAAGAGTGACAGGGTAGGTTCGAGGCTGGAATTGATGGAATGGAAAAGCGGGATCCCGGGGCGGGATCTCCCCACCCGCCTCTTCAGCCTCACCCGGAAGAATGATCCAGTAAACCGAGACAAGGAGGCAGAGTATGAAGAGTGAATACGTTCGGATCTCCGACGAGCAGAAACTGGCATTGCTGCAGGAACACAGCTTCGACGCCGAATTCCCCAGCCTCGACGCCAAGGGCTGGTGCCTGCATTGCGAGAAGGAATTCGACGGGCGTTCCGTACGTGTGTGGCATTGGATAGGGAGCGAGGAGCTCTGGCTCGAGTGCGGCACGCCCAGGTGCGATGGCTCGCCCATCGACTGGGCGCCGTTCCCGTGGTGGGATGAGGAACACCCCGCGACCAAGGCATATCACGCGCAATTCCGTGACTTGGCGGATTAGAGCCTGTCTGAAAAGTGAGTGGAGTCCTGCGGCGAGATAACAATGTGACCATGGGGTCAAACATTGACACTCGACATTCTGGGAGAGGGGCGCGCCTCCTGAGTCGGCCGCGGGACCTCGACGATCGCGATAGCTGGCGCGCGATGTTCGAGCTGTACTGGCAGATGCTGTACCGGGTCGCGCACCGCGCCGGCCTCGCGGATTCCGACGCCCAGGACGTCGTTCAGGAAACGGTCGCGACCGTGGCGCGGCAGATGCCCCGGTTCCGATACGCGCCGTCGCGCGCGCTCGGTTCGAGAGTGAGCGGCAATATCAACGGGAGTTCCGGGGCGTCGTGCGATTCGAGCCGATCTCGCGGTCCCGTTCCGAACTCATACAGGTCCCGCCTGTGGGCCGCGACGATGCGGCCGGGGCGTTCTACGTCATGGAACCGGTGGACGCGAACCCCGCAGGGAATGAACCGGATCTCGCCCGACGGGCGCTGCCCAGCGCCAAGTCCCCCCTCGCCGTGAGTGCGGACGGCCGCCTTCTCGCGTTCAGCGTCCAGGCGCGGTGGCTGCAGGGGTGGGATCTGGAGCACGCGCGGCGTGAACTGCGCGACCTCGGCCTGGACTGGGGAATCAGATCCGGGGGCCTTCGGGAATCCGCCGCGATGAAAGCTTGGGGTGCCTCACGCGAACGATTCGGTGAGGTTGTGAAGGAAATGTCCGGGCGCCCGGCAGCCGCTCGATGTCCCGCATCCGTCGCTCCTCTTCCTAGCGGGCCAACCCCGGCGTCGGAAAGCTCACCTCAGCCCTCGCCGACCGATCTGGAATCCCCCGATAGAGGCGATCCGGCGTTTCGCCTGCCTCGCGCCGACTCCGAAGTGCCATCGCCCTTGGCGATTCCCGCAGGATCCCACGTTCCAATCGATCCGCGGTCCGGCCCGATACAACCCACAACCGCATGGACGCGCCTCTCGGGGATTCGATCCTTCGTCCCCGAACCACAAGAGGCCGGAGCTCCACATAGACCTCCGAAGGCGTGCCATTGGAGGATTCATATGTCGCTTCAGGTGCCATCGTATTCGCCGTCGTCCTGTCGGCCGGCAATGGCGTGTCAGCACCCGCTGCCAAGACGCACAAACTCAACAGAACAGTCGCAAACCGCATCCAACTCGTGGGCTTCATCGTCGATTTCCTGGTACGTATTCATGTTCCTCGCAACGAAGGTAGCAGGCACGTCAATGGCCCTCCAATCGCCCCATTCCCGGACCTCGCGGAGCAACGAATGCATCCAGCACCATCGCTTCAAGCCCAACCGGTACGCCCTTGTCCTTTGGCAATCCTACCCGATCGGAAGTTGCCCGCCCTTTTCAGCCCTGCCCCGTGTCAACGCATTCGGAAGAAGCGCTGACCCCAGAGTTCCGGGTTCACGTCGTTGAACTCCAACGTCGCTGGCGCGACGACGTTCCACTCGTTCAAAACGGTCCACTTTTCGAGGTCGTTGGAGGTCTCGAGGATGTAATGCCCGGGCTGGCCCGCGTCCCAACGCATTACGACCGTCCCGCTTCGCAGGCGCAAGGGTGTCCTCGGGACGGCGGGCTGGGCAGGGCCGTCCAGCAGGACTTGGCCCGAAGTGTAGAGGGCGGTCAGGACCGTGGCGTTGTCGGACACGACCTCGCGCCGAATGACGGTGTCGCCGAAGGAGATCGTCGCGGGTTGGATTCCCAGAAGTTCGACGTCGATTTGAAGCACTTCATGGGCGCCCAAAGCGAATCGGGCACCGACGGGTCGGGCGAGAAGCACCCCGAGCCGGCCTCGCGAAGTTTGATTGGTATTCAGAACCAGCACTGAATCCGTCCCGAGGCCGTTGCCGCGTCGGGTCCCAACAAGCCGCAAGCGTGTCGGATCAAAGGCGAGGGTAAAACCGGCGGTATTCTCGTTTCCGACGGCGTTCAGCGAGATGGGAACCGAGGCGAGCGTCGTTGTCGCGAGGCGCGCACTTCCCGCCTCGAGCCGGCGCGCACTTCCCGCGTTGGCCAGGCGTCGGCCCGGCCGGGCCGTATCGCCGACGTCGAGCGCGGGCGATTCGGATAGTTCGGCTTCCGTTACGGAGGGCAGATCGGCCTGCAAGCCGGCGGCGCCCCCCGGCGCCCAGGGACCGCCAGAAGCCCTGGGCGAATCGATGCCGGCCGCGTACCGGCCCGCCTGAGTCCAATCAGAAGCCGCAAGGGTTCCGTCACCCAGCGTTTCAATCGGCGCGCAGTCGGCGCGGACAAATTCGCTGTCGTTGGCGGGCTTGATCAATCCGGCCACCATCTGGGCCACCAAACTCCAATCCTCGATCGTCAACTGCCGGTCGCCGTTGGGCCCGGGAGAAAGGTCGCCTTCAAGGCCGGCCTGCAACGAAATGGTTCCGGGGTCATGGAGGACCGCGAGTGGGCGGACGGACGTGGAAAGCAGTCCCGGCGCGATCGGCTGGTTTCCGAATCCGACGACTGTGGTTGTGGCTGCGGCGCGACCCATGACCGCCTTGAAATGAACCGTG
>JBBQIU010000476.1:0-3809 GCA_038325245.1 Verrucomicrobiota bacterium | reverse complement strand
GATGATCACGCTCCCGGTGCTGCTCGGGGTGGGGTTGCCGCCGGCGGAAGCGTTGGCGACCAACAAGCTTCAGTCCACGTTTGGATCGGCGAGCGCCGTGTGGGCGTATCGCCGGGCGGGCCTGGTGGCGTGGGAAGACGCATGGCCCGGGGTGGTTTCGACGGCTTTTGGGGCGGTGGGCGGAGTGGTGGCGGTGACCTGGCTGGATCCCGAATTCCTGAGACGGGTCCTTCCGTTCCTCCTCCTTGGGGCGGCCATCGCGGTGTGGAGACGGCCCCATTTGGGGGCCACGGCGAGGGCGCCGAGGTGTCGGCGTCTGCCCTTCCTTTTGGGGTTCGGCCTGGTCTTGGGGTTCTACGATGGGTTTTTTGGACCCGGAACGGGGACCTTCTGGACATTGGCGTTCGTGCTGATGACGGGATTCGAGTTGTTGCGGGCGACGGTCTGGACGAAGTGGATGAATTTCACGAGCAACGTGGTGGCGCTGGGCGCGTTCGTTCTGACGTCGCGGATTGATTGGGTGGCTGGCCTCTGGATGGGGTTGGGCCAGGGTTTGGGGGCCCGGTTGGGTGCGCGCGTGGCGATGCGGGGGGGCGCGGGTTTGATCCGGCCGATCTTCCTAAGTGTGGTGGTCGTGGCGACGGCGAAGCTGTTCTGGGACGGGTGGTGGAGGGGGTGATGGCGTTTCCAGGTTGTAATGCATTCTGGGACTGGCTCCCCTTTCCGGCGTGTTAGGACTCGGAACGCTGGTCAACGTGGCGGCGATCGTGGCCGGTGGAGCGGTCGGGTTGGGCATTCGGAAGGAACTCTCGCCGCGGCATCAGCTTTTTCTGAAAACGCTGCTGGGCGTCCTGGCAATCTACACCGGCTTCCGGATGGTGTGGAACAGCGTCGGGGGCTCCGCATGGCGGGTGCTCTTGCAGTTGGGGGTGGCGCTGGTGGCGTTGGTCCTGGGGAACCTGGTCGGCAAGGCGCTCGGGTTGCAGCGTCAATCGAACAAGCTGGGCCAGTACGCGCGGGACAGGTTCAACCAGGCCCGCACTCGCGGGCGTCACGATGCCGGGGATGGATTCGTGACGTGCGCGATCCTGTTTTGCGTGGGGCCGATGGGCGTTCTGGGGGCCTTGCAGGAGGGATTGCAGAACGACCCGCGTATCCTGCTCATCAAGGCAGTGATGGATGGGTTGGCGGCGCTGGCGTTTGTGCGCGTGTTCGGGCCGGGGGTGATGCTGTCGGCGCTGCCGGTCCTGGCTTTCCAGGGGACGATCACGCTCGGCGCGCGGACGCTGAGGCCGATGCTGGATCATCCGGCGACCTGGGACGGCGTGAGCGCGGTGGGTGGATTGCTGGTGGTGTCGACGTCGCTGATCATCCTGGACGTAAAAAAGGTGCCGTTGGCGGACTACCTGCCGGCGCTGTTGGTGGGGCCCTTGCTGTGGAGATGGTTGGTGTAGGCTCGGGGGGGGAAAGCGGGTCCCGACGTGACTTCGGTCTGGCGTGTGGCATAACACGCGCCCGTGCACGATTTTCGCTACGTTGGTGGTCAGCTTCATTGTGAGCAGGTCCCGATCCCGACGTTGGTCGGGAAGTTTGGGACCCCGCTGTATATCTATTCCGCGCACACCCTTCGTGACCATTTTCGGAAGCTCGACACGGCCCTGGCGCCGCTGGATCGACTGGTTTGCTTCGCGGTGAAGGCGAATTCGAATCTGGCAGTCCTGCGAACCCTGGCCAATGAGGGAAGCGGGTTCGACATCGTCAGCGAAGGCGAGCTTCGTCGGGTGATCGCGGCGGGGGGCGACCCGAAGAAGTGCGTGTTCGCCGGCGTGGGAAAGACGGAGCCCGAGATCGAGTTCGCACTACGGCGGGGTATCTACTCGTTCAATGTGGAGAGCGAACCCGAGGTGGAACGAATCGACCGGGTGGCAGGGCGGTTGGGCAAGGTCGCTCCGATCGCGGTGCGGGTGAATCCGAACATCGACGCCCAGACTCATGCGAAGATCACGACGGGGACCTATGAGAACAAATTCGGGATTGCGTTCGAAAGCGTCGAGGCGGTGTACGCGCGGGCAGCGAAATTAAAGCACGTGCGCCTGCGCGGTTTACAGATGCACATCGGCTCGCAGTTGACCGAGGTGAAGCCGTTCCAGATGGCGGTGGAGAAGGTGGTGCCGCTGGTGGCGAAACTGCACGACCGTCATGGTTTCGAGTTCCTGAGCATCGGTGGAGGCATCGGCATCGTCTATGACCCGGCTCTGGCGAGCGGTGATCCGGATTGGTGGGACGCGTCCCCCGGGGCGCGCAAGATTCTCACGCCTGCCACTTATGCTGCGACGCTCAAGCCGCTGCTGGAACCCTTGGGGCTGCGGATCCTGCTGGAGCCCGGCCGCTTTATTGTCGGCAATGCCGGCGCCCTCGTGACGCGGGTTGAATTCGTGAAGCGGACCGGAAAGAAGAACTTCGTGATCGTGGATGCCGCGATGAACGACCTGATTCGGCCGGCCTTCTACGACGCCTACCACGAAATCGTGCCGGTGGCGCGGCGGCGGGGGACGACCGTTTCGTCGGACGTGGTGGGGCCGATCTGCGAGAGCGGGGATTTCTTCGCCAAGGATCGTGCCCTGCCCAAGGTGGGCGAAGGGGATCACCTGGCGCTGCTCAGCGCCGGAGCCTATGGGGCAGTGATGTCGTCCAACTACAATTCCCGCGCCTTGGTGGCGGAGGTGCTGGTGGACGGGGAGCAGTTCGCCCTGGTGCGTGAGCGGCAGAAGCTCGAAGCGATCTGGGGACTGGAACGAGTACCCGCATGGCTTGGGAAGTCGCGAATGGATAGAAGGAAATGATGGGAAGACGAACGAAGGTGTTTGCCGAATGTGAGAGCTTGCGCGCCCGAGCCGGGTCGGGCATTAGAGCCCAATGTTGGCTCCTGGAGGGCAAGCGCGTTTTGCCACGACTCAATGGTCCGTTGTCCTGGCGGCCTCCGATGGGACGGCGGCGGATGCCCGGGAACGGTTGGCGCAGCTCTATTGGTATCCTCTCTTTGCCTTCGCTCGGTATCGCGGTGCTTCCCACGAGGATGCGGCGGATGCCGTGCAGATCTATCTGGCACGTCTGCTGACCGGTGACGCGCTCACCGGGGTGACCGTGGACGGTGGCCGGTTCCGGGATTTCCTTCGCACGGGACTTTCCCACGAACTCGTCAGTCGCCATCGCTCGGCGACGGCCGCACGACGACGTCCCTCGGGCGGCTTTGCACCCTTTGGATGCGAGGTCGAAGCCGAGACGCGGTTCACCAGCGAGTCCGTGGATCCCCGAACGCCCGAGCAGGCGCTCGACCGCCTGTACGCCCGCGCCCTGCTCGACCAGGCGCACGAGGAACTCCGGAAAGAGTACTCTGCCGCCGGACGCGAGACCCTGTTCGACCATCTCGTTGCCCACTTGGACACCGCGCCCGAGGCTGTGAATCATGCCGACGCCGCCACGCGCCTCGGCCTGGCACCGGGCACCGTGCGTAATGAGGCGGTCGCTCTCAGGCGACGTCTGCGTCAGATCGTGCGCCGACACGTACTCGCCACGCTTGACGATCCCACTCGCGTGGACGAGGAACTCCGCGGACTCCTCGCTGCGGTGGCGCGACCTTGATGGCGACGCGTTGAACGACGTCCCTTTCCCTCAGCCCGCTCCCCCTTTCCACTCCAGATCCCCCACCCATCCATCCCCCATCGTCCCATTCCCCATGTCCCCGCTGCGGGACGGCACGCGACTGGCGCGGTGTCTGTCCAGACTGCGTCCTGGGTGACGCCTTGCAG
>JBBQIU010000475.1:0-3809 GCA_038325245.1 Verrucomicrobiota bacterium | reverse complement strand
GAAGAGCGTCTTCTTGAGGGGATAGCTCTTCCGTTGAAGCGTTCGGAAGCGGTCGGTGAAGATGTAGAGGTTTTGGGGGGAGAACGTGATGAAGCCGCGTTCGGCGAGTTTGGCGGCGAAGTCATGATACGCCTCGTGATCGCCTTGGATGATGTCCCGGGGACGTCCCTCGAGCCCGTGCTGGCAGACGACGACGGGGCGCCGCTCATTGGTCTTGAGATCGGCTGGGATGAGAAGAATGCCGTAGGCGATGACGTCCGGGAACACGTCGAGGACGACCTCGTAACCCGTCCACCTGGGTTCGCTGTAGACCTTCCGTGAACGCGGCCGGGCTGGGAGAAGAGGGTCATCGAAGCGGCCCACGACCTCCTCGTGGAAGAACCGCCGGTAGCCCTCAGAGCTTTTGGCGTAAAGTTCCGGGGACTTGGTGTTGAGATTCTTCATGAACTCCTGGCGCACGAGGGGGCTTTCGGTGAGGAGCGCCTGATTGTGCCGGTCGATCTCGTGAAGTTGAGAGGCCTGGCGTTGCTTCGGATCGATGGGGTCGCGGAGTCGCTGGGGCGTCGGACCGTTGGCGGCGATGGACGCGGAGGGCGCGAGAGCGGAAAGGAATTCGCCAAGGGCCGCCGGGCAACCGAACGCGCCAGTCCCGTCGGGGCCGCTCGCCACGAGTTTCATGGGAGACGGCGTGGGAAAACCGGCGACGATGGATTGCGCGCGATGAAACTCGTCCTGAACGACGTTCCAACGGGGTGTCAGGAGGCGGGCTGGTGCGCCGCCGCCGGCGCCGGTGACGGTGATCTCGGGCGCGCGGGCCGCCTCGATGATGACGGTGCGGGGAGCGATCAGGCTGACGAGTTCGGCGTCGCCGAACTGTTCAAAGAGGCCGAAGACGTTGCGATCGATGGGTTCCTGCCAGAGGTGGCCTCGGTCGTCGAAATAGCCGCTGACGCAGACGGCGTCGATCCTGGGGTCGAGGGCGCCCGAGTAGAGGGCGAGCAGGCCGCCTTCACCCCAACCGATGACTCCGATTCGAGCCGAAGTGGTTCCAGGGAGGGCGGTCTGGGAAAACCAATCCACGCCCGCGAGGACCTTCTGGACTTCGTATCCAATCAGATGCCGACCGAGCTCGAAGGCGGAGCGGTAGAGGAATTCACGGGCGGTGAGCCGGGCGCGGCCTTTATGGGGGCCCATGTTCCGATCGATCACGGTGGGAATGAGGACGCGGCATCCGCTCTCGGCGAGCCTCCGGGCGAACTGGGATTCAGGGGGGATGCCTTCCTGGAGGCCGGCGAGTTGTTCCGGGGTCTGTTCCGCGTCCGGAAGGGCGATAACGTTGGCAACCGGCGTTTTGTCGATCGGGGTCAGGAGGATGCCTTCGCCGTGGACATCGCCGAAGGCGGGCCAGCGGACGGCGTGGGCTTCGAAGGCGGGCGCGCGTCCGGCGAGCGCCGGTTCCCCCGGGGCGACAAGGATCGTGGGCTTGGGGGATGGGACCCTGGGATCCCGGAGCCCGGTGATGTGGGCGAGGCGTTGGCGGTTGGTTTGGACGGAACGCAGGTAGTCGGCTGGGGAGGTGAAGTCGCGCTTCCAGTGCGCGGTGCGTTTTGAGACGGATTCCTCAATCTTGCGGAGGAGGAACCGGTCGACGCCGGCGACGAGGTTGGAGGCGATGTCGCCGGGAAGGATGAGGGGTTCGGTGCCGGGGAGGGGCGACGGGTTGGCGGCGGTGGCGATGGGGATGAGGATGGGGAGGGCGCCGAGGAGGAGGCCGAGGAGCGCGAGCGGGAGGGGAGTCTTCATGGCGGATGCGGAGAAGGAAACCATAGAGGCACGGTTCTTCCGAACCTTCGCGGACACTTCAGCGACATTGGGAAGAGAAGCTCCATGGGGATGGGCCGATAAGACCCTGGAGTTGGACGCCGAGCGGGTCAGGAAGTGGCCATGGCCTGGGGCCCGACGACGTAGTTTCCCGGCCCGGCATTCAGGGACAGGGAGGGGAGGCTATTGCCATTGGGCATCGAATTCGGTGTCGGAATGGCGGCCGGGTCCGGCGAGGGCGATGCTGCGGCGGGCTCAGGGACGCACCCCAGCACGCGGGCGGCATGGCGGTACTTGGAGAAAGCCTGCGGAGCGAGGGCGAAGTCTTGGAGGAAACCTTTAAACAGGGCTGGCAGCTCGCCGCGGAACTTCAGTTCGAGCACCCATTGCTCGGGGAGGACGAGGTTCGATGGGGTCTGGTCGTCGAAGGAGAGGCGGCTCAGCGGGAGGGCGCGGAGATCGTCATCGAGAGTGAGTCGAATCGGGCCGAGATCGGTGACGGCGAAGCGAGCGGTGCGACGGTAGGCGATCTGACAGATGGGGCGGAGGCCGCGGGCCAGGATGCGTCGGTGGAACCAGAATGCCTCCGAGTCACGGAGGGCGGGGCTGGAATGAAGGGCGTCGAGTTGGTTGAGGTTCAGTATGGACCGGCGTTTCGCGAGAAGGCCCTTTGTCTTCAGCTTACGTTCGAGGAACGCGACCTCGCCCAAGCCGTAGCGGCGGATGCGATATTTGCTCCGACCGAAGGAACCGCGGCGATGGAAGACGTCGAAGTTTCCGGTGTCGAAGTAGAGGCTTGTGATGCGGTAGCCATCGGCCTGGTCGCCATCGCAGTGGGGGTCGGGCTGGAGGTGGGAACGGGCCCAGGCTCTGATCTCTTCGGCCGTGGCGGGGTTGACGAGGAACTTCAGTTCGCAGGCGGATTCGCGGTATTCCCGGGTGTCGGTGGAGGGGGACATGGGATTTGTGACGGCGGCGGCGACGCGGCGTGCGGGATCAGGGTTGGCGGGGTGGTGTCTCCGGGCCAGGTCCGCCGGGTCCGCGGAAGCCGCCTGGGGGAGCGAAGTCCTTGTTGAGGCCTTCGCGCAGTTCTTCATCGCTGAGGGAGGCATTCTTGTCGGTATCCCATGCGAGGAACCAGCGACCGAACCCCTCGTTGAACTCCTGCCGGGAGACCTTCTGGTCCTTATCGGCGTCGAGTTGATTGCGGAACGGCTCGGCCACGAAGGTGCCGGGGCCGAAGTCTTGGCCCCCGGGGCCTCCGCGTCCTCCGGGGCGACCGGGAGCGCCGCCGCGGCGGCCGCCCAGGCCCATTCGCTCGAGGGTTTCGCCTTCCTCCGTTCCGGCAAGTTGGCCTGCTACGGAAGAGGCCCGGGCGGTGACGAAGCCCTTGATGGGTTTGGGGCTTTGGAAGCCGGGGAATCCGGGGCCGCCGAAGCCGGGACCGGGGCTGGCTGTCGGGGGTTGGCCGGCGGCGACCTGGTCGAAGCGGGCGAGTTTCTCGGCGGATTCCAGTTGGAGGGAGGGTCGGAGGATGGGGGCGAGTTCATCGACCTGGGAGATGAAGCGCTCGGGGCGGAGGGCGGTCTTGGACAGTTCCCGGAGGGCGGCGAGGTAACGCTGTTTGAAGGCATCGACCCTGAATACGCGATCGAGGAAGCGGTTGTCGCCCTGCTGCCAGGGGCGGTGGATGCTCAGCTTCTCACGCTGCTCTTGGGAACCCATCATGGGGAACTGGCCAAAGGAGTGATCAAGATCCCAGGGAAGGAACTCGAACTTTTGGGTTTTGGCATCGAGGTGCAGGTAATAATTCTGGCCGGGGCCGAGAATGCTGTCGAGGGTGGCAATCCAGGTCGTGACGGCCATGTAGCGGGCGAACTTGTGGAGGTCGAGGAAGCCGGCGAGGTCCTGGGCGAAGCCGGCGTCATCGGAGTGGGTGACGAGCTTGGCGAAGTCGATGACTCGGCGTTGCTGGGCGGGGGTGGGAT
>JBBQIU010000474.1:0-3812 GCA_038325245.1 Verrucomicrobiota bacterium | reverse complement strand
GGCCGTGCCGAGCCAGCCCCGGGATACGCCCGCGAGGAAGGCGGCGGCGGCGGAGCGACGAAGGAACCGACGTCGGGAAAATTCAGTTCGCATGGGAAATGGAGGAACGTTGGTTGTTGAAGCTGGAATCGTCATGAGAGGGAGAGGGATTCGCGACGGGCGAGGAGGGCGACCAACTCGGCACGGTGATCCGGAATGGCGCACCAGGCGCAAGCGTCGAGCAGGGCGAGGACGAGGGCGCGGTGTTCATCGGGCCTTTCCGTGGCGAAGGCGCACCGGACGAGGAGCACCTTTTCCGGATGGCCCGGGGTGAGGTCGGCGGAGAGGGCTGCAATGACTCCGACGCCGGTTTTCACGGCGAGAGAACCCCACGGTTCCCCGAGGCAACAGCCATCGATGTGGCCGGCCTTCAGGTGGGCGACCATCTGCTGGGGGGGGACGACGACGAGGCGGTAGTTCTGGTCTGGCATGAGACCCGCTTTGTTCAGCCATTCGCGGAGCAGGTAATGTTGGGCCGAATGGTGATAGACGACGCCGAAGGTAGGAATCTCGGCGCTGGCCGACCGTGGATCGGCGAAACGAAGGGGTTCGCCTTCGGAGGATTCCCAAAGGCGCCGGGAGAGAACGATCGTGTCGCCGTGGAGGGTGAGGACGAGGGCGGTGAGGCAATCGCAGCGTGCGGAGTTTTTCCCGAGGGCCATCGCGAGGGGCATGGGGGCGAGGGCTTAGGCGGCATCGAGTTCGCCGGAGAGGATCTTTTCGCGGATGGTGGCCCAGCCGACCTCGACGGAGAGGCGGACACGGATTCCGCGCGAGGCGAAGAAGCCCAGATCCCGTGCGATCAGGAGGGGGGCGGCGTGCAGGAGCGGCACGTAACCCACGCGGAGGTCGGTGGAGACCGCGCGTCGGGAAGCGGGTCGGGTTGCTAGCGTTGGAGAGGGTCGAATCACGACAGGCCATTGGAGTGGACGGGTGGGACTAAGCCGGGGCCGTGTCCATGGCCGATCTCTGGCCCAATGAATGCTACGCATGTTTTGGCGATGAATGATGAATTGACTTCATGGAAGCGGTCTCCGCTCGACAGTCGGCAGTTGCGCGCGTTCGCGACCCTGGCGCGCACGGCCAGCTTTACGGCGGCCGGGCGCGAGTTGTTCCTCTCTCAATCCGCGATCAGCCACTCGATGCGGGCATTGGAGGAGGACGTGGGCTGCCGGCTTTTTGACAGGGTGGGCAAAAAAGTGACGCTGACGCTGGCCGGTGAGCAGTTAATGCCATCGGCTGAAAAGATTCTTGGAGAGATGACGCAGGCGCGGGAGGCGCTGGGGCGTCTGGGGAAGTGGGGCCGTGGGCGGCTGCGGATCGGGGCGAGCACGACCGCGTGTACGTACGTGTTGCCGACGGTGCTGCGGGAGTTCAAGGAGAGCTTCGCGCATCATGCGATCACGATTGTTCCGGCGGACACGGCGCAGATGTTGAGCTTGGTGAACGAGGGGCGCGTCGATCTGGCGCTGACCTTGGAACCGAAGCCCGAGGAGAAGCTCGTGTTCGACCCCGTGTTCGAGGATGAACTCATGTTCCTGATGAGTCCCCGGCATCCGTGGGCGGAGGCGGGGGCGGTGAACCGCCATGAGATACCGTTGCAGAACTACGTCCTGTACGATCGGACAAGTTACACGTTCCGGCTGCTGGACGATTATTTCAGGCAGGATCGCCTGGCGCTGAACACCGTGATCGAGTTGGGGAGCATGGAAGCGATCAAGGAATTGGTGAAGTTGAACCTGGGGATCAGCGTGCTCGCTCCCTGGATCGCGCGGGAGGAATTACATTCGGGCTCCCTGGTTTCCCTGCCGTTGGGGAAGCGAAAGCTCCGGCGTCAGTGGGGCATCGTTCGCTGGCGGTCGCGGACCCTGAATCTGGCGGAGGAGACGTTTGTGGCGCTGTGCCGTGAAGTGACGTCGGGCCTCATCCGGGAGACGTCCGTATGGGTGGACCGGGTAGACGCGGAAGTGCAGGCGGTCTAAGCCGTTGTGATCAAGGGGCCGCGCGCGAAGGCGCGACTGGAGCTTGGCCATTTTTCCGGTCTGGAATCCCAACGGGATTCCGTCCCGAAGGCCAGGGTTGGACCGCGAAGCTGGCCTACCCTGGGTAAGACGACGTTTAAGGCATCACCCCCAACGGGGTTGGGCCACCTCGACGCAACCCCGTTGGGGTTGTGGGTGATCCTGTCATCTCACCCAGGGTAGCTCGTTCCTCGCAACCCTGGGCTTTGGGACGCAATCCCTTCGGGATTGGGAAATGCCCCCGCGCACGGTGTGTAGATCGATCAGAGCCTCGCCCTGAGCTGTCTCATGCCGCCCCGCCTCGGGGGCGGCCGGTCAGAAATGGCCGGTGATCCCTCGTCCCCCTACTTGAGCTTGATGAGGGTCTCCTTGATCGCCGCGAAGTTGGGCAGATCCTTCGGGGTCGGCGTCTGCTCCGCGTATTGGATGATGCCCTTCTTGTCGATGACGAAGGCGGCGCGTGCGGAGGTGTCACCGATGCCGGCGAGCCCCTTGAATTCGACGCCGTAAGCGCGGGTGGTCTCCTTGTTGAGGTCGCTGAGGAGGGGGATGCTGATCTTCTCCTTTTGCGCCCAAGCTTCCTGTGCGAAGGGGCTGTCGACGCTGATTCCGATGACGTCGGCGTTCAGGCCCTGGTAGGCACTGATTCCCTGAGTGATATCGCAAAGCTCGGCCGTGCAGACGCTGGTGAACGCGAGCGGGAAGAAGAGGAGCAGTGTATTCTTCTGGCCGAAATTGGCGCTGAGCTTGACGTCAACGAGGTCGCCGGAGGTTTTGGACTTGAGTGTGAAGTCCGGGGCCTGGGTTCCGACAGAGATGGGCATAGTGTGTGATGAGTGTTGCCTGATTATGGTTTCCCGACTGGAACCGGGCCAATCGGTGGGAGTGTTAATGAAGCGGGACCGGCCCGATGTCAACCGGCACGGAGCAGCCCGGCACTTCATCCATCGGGTGACCCTCGCCGTGAGTCATGCGGGGATGGAGGGTCCGCTGAACGCCCTCCAGAGGATATCCGCGGCGAACAGGAGGGTCATGCTGACGGCGCACGCGACCTTTCCAACCGCCCCCACGAGCAATCCGATGGTGGCGCCAGCGCCGGCTTTGGCTGAATCGTGCCAAGCCCGTCCGCCGACGAATTCGAACGAGAAGGCGCCGACGAACGGTCCGAGGAGGATGCCGAACGGACCGAGGAAGAGTCCGACCAGTCCGCCGATGACGGCTCCGGTCATTCCGAGGCGGGAGGCGCCGAGGGCCTTTGCGCCGTACAGGGCGGCGGCGTAGTCGGCGGCTAGGGCAAGGATAGCGATGATTCCCAGGGTGACGAGAACCCAGGTTTGGGCGCCGGACTCACCGACGATGAGGCGGTGGGCGACGGCAGCCGCGAAGATGAGGGGTGTCCCGGGAATGGCGGGAAGGATGCAGCCGAGCACCCCGACGAGCATCACGAGGAGGGTGCCTGCAAACCAAAGAATCTCGGGCGTCGACACGGACGGACGGTACTTGAGAACGGCGGCGCGGCAAAGGTACGGTCGTGGCATGTCCCACGCGTTCGTGCTGAGGCGCCAGCCCGAAGGGCCTCCGGGAGTTTCCCGTCCACGTTCCCGTTCCATCGGGATCACCCTTGTCAGAGCGATGGTCATGACCCTGTCCCTTCTTGTGCTTGAATCCGATCCCGTTTCCGCGGCTCCGCGTCCCGTCGGCCGGGGTTTTGTAACGCGGTCCGTTGTGATGGCTCAGAACGGGATGGCCTGC
>JBBQIU010000473.1:0-3815 GCA_038325245.1 Verrucomicrobiota bacterium | reverse complement strand
CCCGTCGCCGCACCGCCCGCCGCCAGTCCCGCCCCCGCGGCCGTCGCCGCCAATCCCGCCGGCGCCGCATGGGCCGCCGCCTGCCCAAGCACCACCGCTCCACCCGCGGCCGGCACCGCGAACCCTCGAACCCGGAAGAATTCCGTCACCCGCTCCAGCGCCCGCGAAACACGCTTCCTCGCGGCTTCCTCCTCAATTCCAAGCGCCGCACCCACCTCCCGAAGACTCCGCTCCTCGAGAAAACGCAGTACCAGCGCGACCCGATCCGCCTCGCGCAGGTTCAGCAAGGCCTCGTCCAACAAGGGCGTCAGATCGGGATCGCAGGAACCCGACTCGCCAGGATGCACCGTCGCCAGGGAGGCCGCCGTCTCCTCACGTCGACGCCGACGAAGCTCGGACCGGATACGGGCCTTCGCCTCGAGAATCGCGGTTCGGTGAAGCCAGCCGGCCAAGGTTTCATGGCCGACCAATCGAGGCGCCTTGCGCGCCAAAGCCACGAAGACGTTCTGGGTGATCTCCTCCGCCATTCCGGAGTCGCCCACCTGTCGGAACGCCGCGGCGAACACGAGGTTGATGTGCCGGGTCACCAGGGCGCGAAAGGCGGCTTCCGAGCCCTCCCGGGCGTAGGAACCCACCAGTTCGCGATCGACAGCGACGCTTTCCATGTCGCCCACCACACTGCCGCACACCGACCAAACCGGACAATCCCCCGCGAAGCACCCATTGAATATCCCGGGAGATCCAAATGGTCCTGGAGGTGCCAGCGGGGATCTGGCCCGTGACGGGCGACGCGATCCAGATGCATCAGGCATTGATGAACATCTGCCTGAATGCCCGCGATGCCTTGCCCGACGGCGGAATCCATGGAGAGCGACGTTTTCCAAAATCGGGACACGTTTGCGGCCATGAACCGGAGCGCCTGAAGGGGCCTGGAGTTTGGCCATTTCTGGCGGGCGGCCGCCAAGTGGGGCGGCATGAAAGTGCCCCGGGCCACGCCCTGGGTCTGGAAATTGGCCAATTTTCCGGTCTGGAATCCCAACGGAGTTTCGTCCCGATGGCCAGGGTTGCGAAGAACGGGCTACCCTGGGGCCCTTTCAGGGCGAACGCCCGGTGGGCGTCGCCGTTCCGAGGGCGTTGCCCTCGGCTGGGTTTGGACGAGGCCTTCGGCCCCGATGCCAGTCGGGACGTCTGCCGTTAAGGAGGGACGGTTCATTTTGGCGAGCTGGGCACCTCCACGTTGTCGAAGGGTTTCTTGAGGATGACGAGGCGATCGGACTGACCGACCCGGTTGATCATCTCATCCCATGAGCCGTCGGAGTACGCGGTGCAAATGACGACCTGGAGGTCGGCGTCGTGCTGCCAGATTCTTCCTGTAGCCTCGATTCCGTCGCACCCGGGGGGCATTCGGGGGTCGATGAAGGCCATGGCGCAGGGGCGCCCTTCCGCCAGGGCGCGTCGAACGCATTCCACGCATCCTCACCCGGGTAGGCGGAATCCAGGTCGAAGCCGGCGTGGGCGGGGGGGGACGGCCGGGACGGATCCAAAGAAGGTGGCCTCGGCCTGCTTCAGTTGAATCAAGACTTCGGGTGGCCGGCTGAGGATCTTTCGGAAGTCCGCGTGAATGGCCCGATTGTCATCGACGAGAAGGATGCGGCGGTTGGCTGAGGTGGGCGGGGTCGGGCTCATCGTCACAGGGTGGCCGCGAGGGATGGGTTCTCGATGGGCGAGGGGAATGAGGTGGGCAGGGGGAGGTCGGAGGCGGAGGCGACCGAGGAGGGGTGGGGAGAGGGGAGCCAACTGGGCTCCAGGACTTTCAGG
Source organism: Verrucomicrobiota bacterium (assembly GCA_038325245.1). Lineage (GTDB taxonomy): Bacteria > Verrucomicrobiota > Verrucomicrobiia > Limisphaerales > CAIMTB01 > CAIMTB01. The sequence continues at coordinate 1,997 of JBBQIU010000473.1, read as the reverse complement.
AACACCTGGCCGAGCCGGGCGATGGTGAACGGCTTGTCGAGGAACTCATCCATGCCCGCATCGAGACAGGCCTGGCGGTCGCGATCGAACGCGCTGGCGGTGATGGCGACGATGGGGATGCGCGGCCGGCGCTCGCGGGCTTCGAGGGCGCGGATTCGGCGGGTGGCCTCGTAGCCGTCCATCTCGGGCATGTGGCAGTCCATGAGGATCACGGAGAAGCCGCCGCGCTGCCACAGGGCGAGCGCCTCGTGTCCGTCGGAGGCGGCTTCGGCCTCGACGCCCATCTTGCGCAGGGTGATGAGCGCATACTTGCGGTTGACGAGGTTGTCCTCGACGAGAAGAACCCGGATGTCCGCGGGGTTGTAGGAGGGGGAAAGGCGATGGGGCGCCGCGGGGACGGGCAGGGACAAGGGCGGCAGGAGGCCGGCGGGGTTTGGGAGGACCTCGGCGGGTCGCAGAAGCTTGAGGGTGAACCAGAATTCGGAGCCGATGCCCGCTTCGCTTCGGACGCCGATGACGCCTCCCATGAGAACGACGAGCCGACGGGAGATGGCCAGTCCGAGTCCGGTGCCGCCGAAGCATCGGGTGGTCGACAGGTCAGCCTGGACGAACGGTTGGAAGAGGGTGGCCTGGACTTCCCGGCTGATGCCGATGCCGGTGTCGTGGACTTCGAAGCGGAGCGAAACGCCCTCCTCGGATTCCTGGACGCGGAACACCTCGAGGCTGACTTCTCCCTCCTTGGTGAACTTGATGGCGTTGCTGAGGAGATTGAGGAGGACCTGACGGAGCCGGTGGGGGTCTCCGCGGAGGGTGGTGGGCAAGCCTCCCTCAAGGCGCGACATCAGCCTCAGACTCTTTTCCCGGGCGCGGTTGTCCAGCAGGCGGAGGGTGTCGCCCACGAGGCGTGGGAGATCGAATTCGAGGTCCTCGAGGGTGACGCGGTCGGCCTCGAGTTTGGAGAAGTCGAGGATGTCATTGAGGATGGCGAGGAGTGCTTCGCCACTGGCCTGAACGGTTGTGGCGCAGTCGCGCTGTTCGTGGGTGAGGTTGGTGTCGAGAAGAAGGTCGGTCATGCCCAGGATGCCGTTCATGGGCGTGCGGATCTCGTGGCTCATCATGGCAAGGAACTCGCTCTTGGCCCGGCTGGCGGCCTGGGATTCGAGGGCCAGGGCGCGGGCCCGTCTGGATTCCCCGGCGAGATGCTCGTTGGCCGCGCACAGGTCGGCGGTGCGTCGCTGAACGAGTTGTTCGAGGTCGTCGTAGCGCCGCCGAACCTGGAAACCGAGGAGCCATTTCTCGGTCAGGGCATTGGCGAGCTGCATGACTTCGATGGTATCGAAGGGCTTCTTGAGGATGAGAAGGCGATCGGAACGCCCGAGGACGGCGAGAATGTCGTCGAGATCGTAGTCGGTGTAGGCGGTGCAGATGACCACATGGAGATCGGGATCGGCCTTCCACAGCTCCTTGGTGGTCTGGATGCCGTCCCAGCCTGGCGGCATCCGGACATCGACGAAGGCGAGGGCGAAGGGGCGGCCCTCGGACCGGGCCCGGGCGACGCATCCGACGGCCTCCTCGCCCTGAAAGGCGGAGTCGATGTCGAAGGGTGGCTGGGACGGCGGCGGCGGTTGGCCGCCGCAGAGCAGCAGTTCGGCGTGCTCGAGTACCGAGATGCTGCAGGGGGCGGCGGTCAGGATCTTGCGAAAGTCCTCGTGGATGGAACGGTTGTCGTCCACCAGCAGGATCCTCCGATGGAAAGAGGGGGTGATCACGGGCCGAGCCTTGGATGTTCGGAACCGACGGGAAGTTCCAACGTGAACTCCGCACCGTGTCCCGGGCCGGCGCTCTGGACGGAAACGGAGCCGCCGAGTTCCCTCGCCGCATTGGCGCCGCTGTGCAGGCCGAACCCGTGGCCGTCCCGGCGGGTGGTGAACCCGTGACTGAAGATCCGGGTGAGATTGGCGGCGGGAATCCCGATGCCATTGTCGGCGACCGAAAAC
>JBBQIU010000472.1:0-3817 GCA_038325245.1 Verrucomicrobiota bacterium | reverse complement strand
CGAACCATCCGGTGGCCCCGGCGAGGGCGCCGAGGATACCGGCGGCGAGGGAGATGGGGGCGAGGGCGCGGCGGTAGAGGGCGGAACGCTCCATCAAGGTCCGAATGACCTGCAGATTCTCGGCAGCCCATGGATCGTGCACGCGTGGACTTTGTACGGCAAAGCTGGAAAGTCAAGATCGCTGCGGGAGGCGTTCCTCCGGGTTGTTGGTGACCTGCGAATCTCCCTCCTAATCCTGATCTTAATCTTCTTCGGTCCGTTCACCGCGAGGGCGCGTCGATGGAGCGTGGCGGATTAGGATGAAGATTAGGGATAAGACCCCGTTGCTGATCCACGGTCCCTGAACCGGAGATCTAGCGACAACCCGGGGGGCGATGGGAAACGGTTTGACGGGCGTCGCGGCAGGCCGGTAGGTTCCGCCCCGTGATGCGCACACTGGCGCCCGACCCTGATCGCGAAGTCATTCCGGTAGTACCGGGCTGACGCGCGATCTGTGGTTTCGGCACCGCCCGCAGATCGCCCGCGCTCCTCGCCCATGGGAGGCGGGCGTTTGATTTTCAGGCGGGGCATTGGGAACAGGCGGGGGCCATGCGTCCGGCGTGAATGAAGCGAGATCCGTTGACCGATATGCGACATACAATCTCGGTGCTAGTGGAGAACAAGTTCGGCGTGCTCACGCGCGTGGCGGGACTGTTCAGTGGTCGTGGCTACAACATCGACTCGTTGAACGTGGCTCCCACCCACGACGGGACGCTTTCGAGGATGACGATCGTCACGCGCGGGGACAACGCGACGGTCGAGCAGATCGTCAAGCAACTGAACAAGTTGGTCGACACCGTCAAGGTCATCGACTACCGGCAAGGTGACTACATCGACCGGGAACTCGTGCTTCTGAAGGTGAAGGCGGAGCCGCAGAACCGGGCGGAGATCTGCCAGATGGCGGAGCTTTTCCGGGCGAAGGTCGTCGATGTCCAACCGGAGAGTCTGACGATTGAGATCACCGGGGGGGAATCGAAGATCGAGAAGTTCGTTCTGCTGATGAGGATCTTCGGGGTGTTGGACCTCACGCGGACGGGCCAGGTGGCCCTGCCACGGGAGTAGGGGCGGCGCGTTGGAAATGGGATGGGAACCGGACCGGACGACGGACAACTCACACTTAAATCAATCCATGGCAGTCAAGATCTACACTGAGAAGGACGCCGACCTCGGCGTGTTGCAGGGCAAGACCCTCGCCATTCTGGGTTTTGGTTCACAGGGCCACGCCCACGCGCTCAACCTGAAGGAGAGCGGGTTGAACGTGATCATCGGGCTCTATGAGGGCAGCAAGTCGATCGCGGTGGCGCGCGAGATGGGTTTCGAGGTCTTCCTGACGGCGGAAGCCGTCCAGAAGGCAGACGTGATCATGGTGGCGTTGCCGGACACGAAGCAGCCGGCGGCGTACGAGAAGGACATTCAGCCGAACCTGACGAAGGGGAAGACCCTCCTTTTCAGCCACGGTTTTTCGATCCACTTCAAGACGATCGTCCCACCGAAGGACATCGACGTGATCCTGGTGGCGCCGAAGGGGCCCGGGCATATCGTCCGGCGGCAGTATGTGGAAGGGAAGGGCGTGCCGGCGTTGATCGCGGTGTACCAGAACCCAAGCAAGAAGGCCAAGAAGGTGGCGCTCGCCTGGGCGAAGGGCATTGGCGGCGCGCGCGCGGGCGTTCTGGAGACCACGTTCAAGGAGGAGACCGAGACGGATTTGTTCGGGGAGCAGACGGTGCTTTGCGGCGGGTGCAGCGCCCTGGTTCAGGCGGGTTTCGAGACGTTGGTCGAGGCGGGGTATTCGCCGGAGATGGCGTACTTCGAGTGCCTGCACGAGCTGAAACTCATCGTCGATCTGATGAACGAGTCGGGTGTGAGCGGCATGCGGTTCTCCGTGTCGGAGACCGCGAAGTGGGGGGACGTCTCGGTGGGGCCGAAGATCATCGACGCCTCCGTCAAGAAGCGGATGAAGGCGGCGTTGAAGGACATCCAGACCGGCAAGTTCGCCAAGGACTGGGTCAAGGAGTACGAGGGCGGTTACAAGCGCTATAGGGCGCTGCTCGCCGCCGGTGAGAAGCACCCGATCGAGAAGGTCGGCTCGAAGCTCCGGGGGATGATGCCCTGGATGAAGAAGCGCCAGACCAAGGGCGCGCAGGCTTCGTACTGAGCCGGCGGAGCCTGGATTTTACAGGGACGGCCGCCGGCGAACCGGCGGCCGTCTTTCTTTGGACCGCGAGTCATGGGGCGTCATGGCACGGACGGGCCTTTGGAGTTCTCATATCGGTTCTCGGAGCATGGCGATGGACTACAAGACGACATTGAATCTGCCGCGGACGGGGTTCGCGATGAAGGCGGACCTGGTGGTTCGCGAACCGGAACGTCTGGCGCGGTGGCAGGCGACCCGGCTGTACGAGGAGATCCAGGCCCGGCGGGCTGGGGCGCCCCCGTTCGTGCTGCATGACGGGCCACCGTTCGCGAACGGCGACGTCCATGTCGGGACGGCGCTCAACAAGATCCTGAAGGACATCGTCATCAAGGCGAAGAGCCTGCGCGGGTTTCGGGCTCCCTACGTTCCCGGATGGGACTGCCACGGGTTGCCGATCGAATTCAAGGTCGGGCAGGAGATGCGGAAGGCGGGGGATACCACGGCGGATCCGGCGACGATCCGTAAGGCGTGTGCCGCCTACGCACGAAAGTATGTCGACCTCCAGCGGGAGCAGTTTAAACGCCTGGGGGTGTTGGGCGATTGGGAGAACCCTTATCTGACCCTCAACCGTGAATACGAGGCGGACGAGTTGCGACTTTTTGCCCGCATTGTCGAACGGGGTTTCGTCTATCGGGGGAAGAAGCCGGTGTACTGGAGCATTCCGTGCCGGACGGCGCTGGCGGAGGCGGAGGTCGAATATCAGGACCACGTGAGCCAGAGCGTCTTCGTGAAGTTCCCGCTCGTGGGCCAGATGAAGACCTATGTCCTGATCTGGACGACCACCCCCTGGACGCTGCCCGCCAATCTGGCGGTGGCGTATCACTCGAAGTTCTACTATTCGCAGGTACTGGTCGGCGACGAGACTTACATCGTCTCGACGATGCTGTTGGACCAGGTGGCGAAGAAGGCGGGCTGGGAGTCGTATCAGATCCTGCGAAGCCTCGATGGCGGGGTGCTTTCGGAGGTCGAATACCAGCACCCCTTCTGCGCTCGGACGGGACGCCTGCATGCCGGCGACGGGTTTGTGACCAATGACACGGGCACGGGCTTCGTGCACATCGCGCCGGGCCACGGCTCGGACGACTACCAACTTGGCCTCGCGAACGGCTTGCCCGTGTATTCACCCGTCGACGACGACGGTCGACTCGCCCACACGACGGACCTTCCGCCGGAGCAGCAGATGCCGGCGGAACTGGTGGGGAAGTCGATCCTGGAAAAGCACGGAAAGAGCGAGGCGAACGAGGCTGTGTTGCACGAACTCCGGGTGCGGAACCTTCTCCTGCACCAGGAGAACTACCACCACAGCTACCCGCATTGCTGGCGGAGCAAGTCGCCGATCATCTTCCGGGCGATGGATCAGTGGTTTATCCGGGTGGATCATCGATTGCCGAACTGGGACGAAGAGCTTGTTGACCGGGCCACAGACGCTGCAAGAAGTTTGATTTCTAGTGCTTTCACGGAGGTCGGCAATCCTCCAGCCGGGACAAAAGAAACCGGTCCTGGTTCACTAAGGGAGAAGGCACTACAGGAAATCTTGGAGGTGAAATGGATTCCTGAATGGGGGTCCAACCGGATACGCGGTGC
>JBBQIU010000471.1:0-3818 GCA_038325245.1 Verrucomicrobiota bacterium | reverse complement strand
ACGGATATCGCGCTCGTCGCCAACGACCCACCCAGTTCTGCGGTCGCCACCGCAGGATTCGCCAGTCCGCCGGTCGAGGAGAACGAAAGCCCGCGCGCCGCCACCGTACCCGCCTGAACGGTTGCCGCCAGCCCACCCCCGGCGATAATCGCCAGCGTCCAACGGGCGAACGGATCCAGATCAACCACCAAGGAAGCCGTGATCAACGCTCCGGCCACCACCGCGGCCGGTGAAGCCAGGGTGTCCATTGCATGATCCAGCCACGGAACGTAATAGGCCCCCACCTCCAAGACCGTCGCCACGCCAAATGTCACCATTGCCGGTATCGATCCCAACCAGGCGAACTCGGCGGAGGGCTGAAGGTAACCCGCATGCACGGCCAGACTGGCCACGAAGAGGGGAACGAAGACTCGGAACCCGCACGCCGCGGCCAATCCCAACCCCGCCAAAACGCTGAACACGGTTTCCATGATCGGCTGGTACACTAACCCCGGTACCCCGGTTGCGGCACATCTCGGTTTTGTCACCTCCCAGAGTGGCCAGGACACGCCCTTCGAGAATCAGAGGTCCAGAACCTGAAGGTGTTTGGCGAAAACCAGGACATGGCGGCATTCGCGACCTCCCCGAGCGGAGATAAGGCGCTTGGGAATGCTCTTCGTGTTCTTCCTGGTCGTCGGAGCGATCTTTCGGGACCCGATTCTTCCTCCGTCCTTTCGGCTCAACACCATGGAGCTTCTCCTCGTAATGCCGCTGAAGAGTCCGTGCCGCTTCGGAGGAACCGGGCCTCTCTCGTATCCTTCTCTGCACTCTCTGCGTTCCCTGTGGCCAAAATCCAAGCGAGCAAGCCTCCAGGCCCACGTGAATGCGACGGACTTGAGCGCCGGACGGGGAGGGATTTGCCACAAAGAACGCAGGGAACGCAGAGACTTGGAAGGACGGGATCGCCTTCCCAGGTCCACCCATCCCCCCGAAGGGCGAACAAGCGGGCGAGGCGTACTCCTGGGAATCCATCATCCCCTTCCTCCGCAATCGGTTATCCGTATTGAAAGACGCGTCCTCCCAGAGTGGCTTACGCGCCCTGATCCTTTCGCAGCACCGTATCCCGCTGCGCCCACGCCGCGTCGGCATCCGGATGATCCAGGTTGAAGTGCAAACCGCGGCTCTCCGGCCGCGCCCGCGCGCTCTGCACGATCAGTTCCGCCACGGTCGCGATGTTTCGAAGCTCCAGCAAGTCACTGGTCACGATGAAGTTCCAATAATACTCCTGAATCTCCTCACGCAGGTTCGCCAGGCGTGTCGCCGCACGTTCCAGCCGCTTGTCCGTTCGTACGATCCCCACATAGTCCCACATCAACCGGCGGATCTCGTCCCAGTTGTGGGCGACCACCACCAACTCGTCGGCATTGTCCGCCTCCCCGGTCTGCCACATGGGAATCTCCGGGAACGGGGACCGTCCCTGGTGCTCGAGCGCAATCCTCGCCGCCCGCCGGGCACACACCACCGCTTCCAAAAGCGAGTTGCTCGCCAATCGGTTCGCCCCGTGCAAGCCCGTGCATCCGACCTCACCAATAGCCAGCAATCCCGACAGCGAAGTCTCTCCGTTCACGTTCGTCACCACGCCCCCGCATTGGTAGTGCGCGGCCGGCACCACCGGAATCGGCTCCTTGGTCATGTCGATCCCATACTTCAGGCACGTCTCATAGATCATTGGGAAGTGCCCGATGATGAACGGCGCCGGCCGGCTCGTGATGTCCAACAGCGCAGAATCCGCCCCCGTCCGCTTCATCTCCGAGTCGATCGCACGGGCCACCACATCTCTGGGCGCCAACGATTTCTGCGGATGATAGCGATCCATGAACTCCTCCCCGCCCGGCATCTTCAGGATCCCACCCTCGCCCCGAACCGCCTCCGAAATCAGGAATGATTTTGCCTTCGGATGATACAGGCATGTCGGGTGGAACTGCACAAACTCCATGTTCGCCACCGATACCCCAGCCCGCCAGGCGATCGCCACGCCATCCCCCGTCGCGATGTCCGGGTTCGTCGTGTACAAATAGACCTTCCCACAACCTCCCGTCGCCAGGACCGTCACCGACGCTTCAAAGACACTCACCGCCCCGGTGCAGCGATCCAGCACGTACGCCCCCACACATCGGTCATCTCCCTCGATTCCCAACTTCCGCGTCGTGATCAAATCGATCGCCACGTGGTTCTCGAAAATCCTCAGGTTCGGCTGCCGCGCCGCCGCCGCCAGCAAGGCACGCTCGATTTCCCGCCCCGTCATGTCCCTGTAGTGCAACACTCTCCGATGGGAATGCCCCCCTTCCCTCGTTAAGTGTGGCTCCCGCCGCCCCGGCGCATCCCTCACATCCATCTCGTCAAACTTCATCCCAAGCCCGACCAATTCATAAATCGCCTCCGGACCCTCCCCCACGATGGTCCGAACGACCTCTTCGCGACACAGCCCTGCCCCCGCCTCCAGCGTGTCCTTCACATGGCTCTCCAGCGAGTCATCCTTCCCCAATACACCCGCAATCCCCCCTTGCGCCCAGTTCGTGTTCGAGTCCGCACTTCGCTTCTTCGTCACAATGGCCACCCGCCCCCGCTCCGCCACCTTCAGGGCGAAAAACAGCCCCGCAATCCCACTCCCTAATACCAGGAAATCGAACCGCTCCACTGAAGACATGAATGAGCCTCAGCTCCGCTTCGTCCCTTGGCAAGTGAGCGCTTTCAGAACGACCCGAACCCCGCCGCCACACGGCCTTGGAGTTTGGCCATTTCTGGCCGGCCGCCGCCACGTGAGGCGGCATGAGACTGCCCAGGGCGAAGCCATGATCGCTCAACACAACGCGCGCAGAGGGTATTTCCCAATCCCGAAGGGATTGCGTACCAAAGCCCAGGGTTGCGAAGAACGAGCTACCCTGGGTGGGATCGCCGAATCACCCACAACCCCAACGGGGTTGCGTCGAGGTGGCACAACCCCGTTGGGGTTGATGCATCGGACGTCGTTTACCCAGGGTAGGCCCGCTTCGCGGTCCAACCCTGGGCTTCGGGACGGAATCCCGTTGGGATTCCAGACCGGAAAATTGGCCAATCTCCAGCGCCGCCACACGGCCGCGATCCCGAAGTTCGGGTTTGATTCTGAACGCAAAAACCCCAATACTATCCCACGTCCTAAACCCAGTATTCCCGACCGTTATGCTGAATATTTCTCCATCACTCCTGGCGTCTCCGGCTACCCGCCGCGAGTTCATCAAGAAGAGCGCCGCCGCCGCGACGACCGTCGCCGTCGTAAACCAGTTCAAGACGCCGGTTTACGGACAGAATCAGGCCCCCTCCCCCGGCCGCGTCATCGGCGCCAATGACCGCATCTCCGTCGCCTTCGTCGGCGTCGGCGGTCAGGGCATGGCCCACGTCCGCAGCATCAAGAACAACGCCGGCGACAATAATGTCACCATCGCCGCCGTCTGCGACGTGTCCAAACACCGGAATGCCGAGGCCAAAGCTTGGATTGAAAAAGACGGCGGCCCCAAAACTGACGAGTTCGACAACTACAAGAAGATTCTCGAACGAAAGGACGTCGACGCCATCTGCTGCTCGACCGTGGATCACTGGCACGCCCTGATCTCCGTCGACAGCATGAACGCCGGCAAGCACGTCTACGTCGAGAAACCTCTGACCCGTTATCTTCCCGAGGCGTTCGAAATCCACGACACCGCCAAGAAAACCGGCAAGATTCTCCAGGTCGGATCCCAGGGCTGCTCCGACGTCAAGTGGCAGAAGGCCGCTGACCTCTGCAAGGCCGGCAAGATCGGGCC
>JBBQIU010000470.1:0-3827 GCA_038325245.1 Verrucomicrobiota bacterium | reverse complement strand
CCTCAAGGGCGTCGTCACCGGCTTCCCGCCGTCCTACGTGGATCTGCTGGAGAAAGCCGTGACCGCCGCCCGTGACTTCCGTCCGGCGACGGCCGGGGACCGCGAGCAACTCCGAGAATTCGCCAGGAAGTGCGAGTCACTGTTTCTGGGCGAGGATAACAAACCGGAGCCGCCCTCGACCGCAGCCACCGTGTTCCCCTACCCCGATCATATGCACGAGTGCATGGGCTGATCGGGCGTGCAGCCTTGGGAGATTGGCCAATGTGCCAGCCACAAGGTGGCCCTGGAGATTGGCCATTTTTCCGGTCTGGAATCCCAACGGGATTCCGTCCCGAAGCCCAGGGTTGGACCGCGAAGCGGGCCTACCCTGGGTCAACGACGTTCAATGCATCAACCCCAACGGGGTTGCGCCACCTGGACGCAACCCCGTTGGGGTTGTGGGTGATTCGGCGATCCCACCCAGGGTAGCTCGTTCCTCGCAACACCGTTGCTGGGCTTTGGGACGCAATCCCTTCGGGGTTGGGAAATGCCCTCCGCGCACATTGTGTAGAACCATCAGGGCATCCCGTGGGCAGTCTCATGCCGCCCCACTTGGTGGCGGCCGGCCAGAAGTGGCCAAACTCCGCCTCACTGCATCGCGAGGGCGATCGCGTTCCACCAGAGGTCGTGGAGTTCCTTGAGCGAGGCGGAGTGCTCGCCATCCCCGAGCTTGAAGACCAGGTCATCGCCGCCGACGACGCCGACGCGAGCTGCCGGGACGCCGAGAATGCGCGCCCGTTCCAGAATCTTGCCGGCGTCGAGCGGGGCGCAGGAGACCACCACGCGGGACTGCGTCTCACCGAAGAGCAGGGCGTCCGTGCGGCAGCCCTCCGTTTGGAGTCCGGTGAGATCGAGGGTCGCGCCGAGGAGGCGGGGTGTGTGACGACCGTCAGCGCCGCTGATGCAGGATTCGGCAACGGCGACGGCGAGGCCGCCCTCGCTGCAATCATGGGCGCTCTTGATGCCGCCAGCCTGGATCAGGCCCAGGAGCGTGGTGTGCAGGGTCCTTGCGGCAGCAAGATCGCAGCGCGGCGGGGATCCGGTCTTCTTCCCGTGAATGACCTGGAGGTGCGCGCTGCCTCCCAGCCCCTGGAGCGGATCCGAAAGATCGACGGGATCGCCGAGAAGCAGGACGACGTCGCCGTCATCCTTGAACCACTGGGTCGTGACGTGCTCGGGTTTCTCGACGACCCCGACCATGGCGATGGTGGGGGTGGGGTCGACGGCCCCGAGGGCCCCGCGCTGGTTGTAGAGGCTGACGTTGCCACCGGTGACGGGCGTGTTGAAGGCGTGGCACGCTTCGGCGAGGCCGCGGACGCTCTCCTTCAGTTGCCAGAAGATCCCCGGGTTATGGGGGTTCCCGTAGTTGAGGTTGTCGGTGACGCCGAGGGGAACGGCGCCGGTGCAGGCGAGATTCCGGGCGGCTTCCGTGACGGCGATCTTTCCGCCTTCGTAAGGGTCGAGGTAGACATAGCTCCCATTGCAGTCGACGGAGAAGGCGATCAGTTTCTCGGGAAACATCGTGAGCTGCGTTGTCGCGGGAGCGGGAGAGGATTTGGTGTCGGGTCGCGCCACGGGTGGGAGCGAATCGGCCTTGATGCGGATGACGGCGGCATCGGAGCCGGGGCAGACGACGGAGCCATTGCGGACCATGTGGTCGTACTGGCGATAGACCCAGTTCTTGGAAGCGATGGTGGGCCAGGCGAGCAGTTGACGGAGGTCCAGGGTCGGCTGGGCGGTGTCGGGAATGCCGTCGAGGCGGAAGGCGCGGACGTCGGCGATGTAGGCGGGTTCTGCGGATTCCCGGTGGTAGATGGGGGCTTCGTTGGCGAGTTGGGCGGCGGGGAGGTCGACGACGATCTCGCCGTGGTGGCGGACGACCATGCGGCCGGTGTCGGTGACGAATCCGATTTCGGACCAGGGAAGGTCCCATTTGTCGAAGATGCGTTTGACCTCCTGTTCACGGCCCTTCCTGACGACGATCAGCATGCGTTCCTGGGATTCGGAGAGCATGATTTCGTAGGGAGTCATGTTCGGGGCGCGCTGGGGGACCTTGGCGAGCTCGATCTCGATGCCGGTTCCGGCGCGGGCGGCGGTTTCGCAAGTGGAACAGGTGAGGCCGGCGGCGCCCATGTCCTGCATGCCGGCGACGGCGCCGGTGGTGAGCAGTTCGAGGCAGGCCTCGCACACCAGTTTTTCCATGAAGGGATCGCCGACCTGAACCGCGCCGCGCTGTTGTTCGGCGCTTTCCTCGGTGAGGTCCTGGGAGGCGAACGCGGCGCCTGCGAGGCCGTCGCGGCCGGTGGCGGGTCCGACGTAGAAGACGGGATTGCCGACGCCGTGGGCGGCGCCCCGGGTGATCTGTTCATGGCGAAGGACGCCGAGGCAGAAGGCGTTGACGAGGGGGTTGCCCTCGTAGCTTTTGTCGAAGTAGACCTCGCCGGCGACGGTGGGGATGCCGAAGCAGTTTCCGTAGTGGGCGATACCGGACACCACTCCTGCGAAGAGCCTTCGCACGTCCGGGTTCGAGAGTTCGCCGAATCGGAGAGAGTTCAGGGCGGCGATGGGTCGGGCGCCCATGGTGAAGATGTCGCGGATGATGCCGCCGACGCCGGTGGCGGCGCCCTGGAAGGGTTCGACGGCGCTCGGGTGGTTGTGGGACTCGATCTTGAAGGCGATGGCCAGCCCATCGCCGACGTCGATGATGCCAGCGTTTTCCTCACCGGCGCCGACGAGGATTTTGGGTGACCGGGTGGGGAAGGTCTTCAGGAGGGGGCGGGTGTTCTTGTAGGAACAATGTTCGCTCCACATCACGGAGAAGATACCGAGTTCGGTGTAGTTGGGGTCGCGGCCGAGGATGGACTGGATTCGGGCGAACTCGTCCGGGGTGAGGTTGTGCTTCGCGACGAGTTCGGGAGTGATGGCGGGATCGGTCATCGGTACGGGGCACCCCGGCTGTCGGGGTGGGAGGGGAGCATGGGGAACCGGAAGGCGGGTGACAATCACCGGGAGCGTCGTCCCGTGCGGATGCAGGACGCGCCCTTCGAGAATCAGAGGTCCAGAACCTGAAGGTGTTTGGCGAAAACCAGGTTCCTTCTCTGCGCTCTCTGCGTTCCCTGTGGCCTAAGTCCAAACGGGCAGGCCTCCAGGCCCACGTGAAGGCGACGGACATGAGCGCGGGACGGGGAGGGATTTGCCACAAAGAACGCAGGGAACGCAGAGATTTAGAAGGACGGGATCGACTTCCCAGGTCCACCCATCCCCCTGAAGGGCGAAAAAACGGGCGAGGCGCACTCCTGAGAATCCATCATCCCCTTCCTCCGCAATCGGTTATCCGTATTGAAGGACGCGTCCTGGTGCGGATGCGTTCTGGGATTGTCTTGGGATGGATTACTTGATGCCGGCGAGGCGTTCCCGCCAGATCCGATGGAGTTCGACGGTGGCTCTAACATCCCGGAGGCAATAGTCGGCGACCTCCCGGAACCGGCCGTCGGCGACGAGTGCTGCGACGTCCATGCCGCTGACCCCGTGAGCCTTGGGCGAGACGATTCCGAAGGTCTTGCAGTAGAAATCGAGATTGAACCTCCGGGCGGCGCCGTCCCTTCCGCTGACGTTGTAGAACGTCAATTGTTCGGCGAGATCGCAGTGCGGTTCGGTTTGGAACCGGTAGCCGAGCCAGTCCTTGCGGGAGATCGGGACACCCAGCACGGCGGATCGGAGGTAAAGAAACGGAACATCGAAACCGCGACCGTTGAAGGTGACGACCTGTTCGTAACGTTTGGCGAGTT
>JBBQIU010000469.1:0-3827 GCA_038325245.1 Verrucomicrobiota bacterium | reverse complement strand
CTACCTCCGCCGCCGGCCGGCCGGCCCCCCTGGACCCAACACCCCCACCCCTCCTTCAGCCGACCGTTCGGCCGTCGATCCCGAGGTCCTTCGCGATTTTCTGGCCATCGAGCAACGTGAAAAGGAGATCCTCACCAAGGCCTGGGCGGCGGAAGAATCGGCCCAATCCTGGGCCACGCGCGTCGAGGCGTTTTGGAATCACCTGAACGGGCACCGTGGGGAACTCACGCCCCTCCTTGATATTCCCGCCGCGTCCGTACGGATTCCCGACCTCGGCCCTCCCGAAGCACTGCCCCTTGGATTGGTGTCCTGGCGATCCATCCCCACCGCCACCGCCAGCCTCCTCGCACGATCGGATCCCCTCCTCGCTGACTGGATCTCCGAAGGCTGGGGGCTTGAGCAGAGTGAATGGCGCCATGTCCGCTTCCATCCCGCCGAGGATTTGCTTCCCCCCTCCAGTACGTTCGAAGTCCAACTCCACCTGACCCGCGCGTCGCCACCCGCCCGGGTCCAGATCTCCGCCCGAATCGGCATCGCATGGCCCGCGCCCGCACAGCCCCCGGACTCGACCCCATTCGGCGATGTGATCGTGGAACATCTAGAAATGCTCCGCCGCGATGGCCCTTCGGCCTTCCAGGAATTGGTCCGGCTGGAAATCGCCCCGTTCCCACGCACCTCCTGGATAGACCCGTTGATCGCCACCCCGCCCAACCCCAACCTACCCACCCGCTTCCTTCTCGCCGCCCGCAACCTCCGGATTCTCCGCGCGCCGGACGGATCCTGGTCCACGGCTCCCCTGACCCCTCATCACCCCGGACTCCTCTTCACGGCCGTCCTCGCAGACTTCAACCGGGACGGTCACGACGATCTTCTCTGCGTCGTGCGAAACGGTCTCGTGCTGCTGCCGGGTGATGCCAAAGGGGACTTCTCCCACGCCGCAGTGCCCTCCTGGCTGGCTCCGGAACGCCTTCAGTACGCCCAAGCCCTCACCTGCGGCGACATCGATCAGGACGGTGATCTGGACGTCTTCATCGGCCAATACCGCATTCCCTACGAGCACGGCCAGATGCCTCACCCCTACTTCAATGCCCTCGACGGTCCGCCCGCCTACCTCCTTCGAAACCTCGGCGATGGACGATTCGAAGACATCACTCCCGATTCCGCCCTCGTCCCCAAACGCCACCGGCGCACCTACGGCGCCTCCTTCGTGGATCTCGATGCGGATGGAGATCTCGACCTTCTCGTTACCAGCGACTTTGCCGGCGTTGATCTCTACACCAATGACGGACAGGGACGTTTTCTCGACCGCAGCGCCTCATGGCTCGATGACGCCCAGGCCTTCGGAATGTCCCATACATTCTCGGACTTCGATGCCGACGGAATTCTCGACTTCTTCGTGGCCGGCATGCCCCAACCCACCGCGGATCGTCTCCAGGCGCTCAGTCTCGAACGCCCAGGGCACGAGGCCTGGCAGCCCGAGCGTCATCGCATCACCTTTGGCAATCGGCTGTTTTTCGGAAGCGGGACGGGCTTCATGCAACGTCCCTCCGGACTTGGACTCGCGCGAGCCGGTTGGGCATGGAGCGCGGCCTGCCTCGACCTCAATCACGACCGGTTCCCCGACCTTTACGTCGTCAATGGCCATGAAACCCGCCAGTCGGTTCGGGACTACGAACGCGAGTTCTGGCTCCACGACATTTACGTGGGCGATTCCACGCCGCGTCAGGCCGTCGACGCCTACTTTGCGTCCAAGTTCGCTGGCACCCGATCCCAGGGGTGGTCGTACGGGGGCTATGAAAAGAACCGCCTCTTCCTCAACCTCGGCGCCCAACGCTTTGTCGACGCCAGCCACGTCCTCGGGCTCGCCCTGGAAAACGATTGTCGCAACGTGCTCGCCGAGGACATCGACGGCGATGGCGATTCCGATCTGCTCGTGACCACGTTTATAGTCTGGCCTGCGCCGCGCCAAACATTGCGCATTCTCGAGAACACGCTCCCACCCCAGGGCCATTGGATTCGCGTCGAGCCCGGGCGATCGCAGGTAAACCGTTCCACCATCGGCGCCACCGTCCGGATCCGGGATCGTCGGGGAAGCCAGGTGCGTGCGCTCGTCACGGGCGACGGGTATCGATCCCAGCAAGCCCGGGTCGCCCATTTCGGACTCGGCGACGTCACGACCGTCGATGAGGTCGAGATTCGATGGCCTGACGGTTCTGTGACACGGACGAACGCCCTGGCGGCCGATCGCCGGCATAGGATCATTTCGGATTGACCGACTTGGCTTCCGGGCATGCCGCCATGAACCCAGGCACCGCGAGCGCCGACACCTCGGGTTGCCCTTTCAGGGCGAACGCCCGGTGATGGTCGCCGTTCCGAGGGCGTTGCCCTCGGCTGGGTTTGGACGAGGCTTTCAGCCTCGATGGCAGGCGGGACGCCAACCGTTAAGGAGGGACGGTTCATGGAGATGCGGGTTTCTTTTAGGCCCGGCGGGCCGAAAGAGCCGTGGGAGTCGGGTCCGATTTGGTGGGAAGCCCCGGAGGGGCGAAAGAGGACGGACGTTGTCTGACCGCCCCTCCGGGGCTCCGAACATCGTTTTCGGGGCCGTTCCCACGGCTCTGGCGCCACTCCGTGGCTTGATGAAGCAAGTGCCTCGAAATCAACGGGGCAAATTTAAGGTTCATGGGTAGCGAAGTTTTCCAGGAATTGGACACGCATTGGGGCCATGAACCGCGCGATGGAGGGCGCCGCTCCGTCGGCGCTGAGAATTGGGTTGGGGCTGGAGTTCTACAGGTTCCGACGGAGCGGAACCCTCCAGGGCGGCTTCGGTTCATGGGTAGCGGCCACGGTCTCGAAATCGCGCATTCGGACCATGAACGGCGGAACGAAAGCTGCCCTCACCCCGGCCCTCCCCCGCGTGCGGGAGAGGGGGAAATCGCTCAGCGTATTTCAGAGGGTTGGCCGCAGGTTCTCGGGGCACGAGTTCGCGTGGCTCGCACGCGGTGATCCGAGCATTTCTCTCGCGCCGCACGCCATTCACTCTCCCTTTGGGAGAGGGTTAGGGTGAGGGGTTCCCGGCAGACCCCTTGCAATGCCTTGGGAACGGTTCATGGAGCCTGCCTTTCGTCCTGTCCTCCTCGCCTGCATCGAAGCGGGCTCATTGATCAAAAAGAAACACCCCTGCTCAATTCCCTAAGCTC
Organism: Verrucomicrobiota bacterium; assembly: GCA_038325245.1. Lineage (GTDB taxonomy): Bacteria > Verrucomicrobiota > Verrucomicrobiia > Limisphaerales > CAIMTB01 > CAIMTB01. Next base: position 630 of record JBBQIU010000469.1, on the reverse strand, counting down.
ACTTCTCAGCACCTATGCAGCGAATCGATGGATAACCGTTGAATCACAGGGCATTCGGCCCGGCTGGGACCTGGCATCCGGGCTGCTTCCCTAAACTGGCGCGGGACCCGGAGTCTTGCGTTTGCGGTGGCCGGGCCGGGCCGTGGTCTAGGGGGTAGAACACCGTCCGGTCCGGCAAACCGACCACCCAATAGGCCTATCCATGGGCAGGGAGATTCCATCGTCGGGGCCCCGGATCAGGCCACGCAAAGCAGGTTCCCGGGCACACATCAAAATCAGAGCCAATGAAGAAAATCGAAGCGATCATCAAGCCGTTCAAGTTGGAGGAAGTGAAAGATGCCCTCGGTGAGGCAGGGATCGAAGGCATGACTGTCAGTGAAGTGAAGGGATTCGGCCGTCAAAAAGGCCACACCGAGATCTATCGTGGCAGCGAGTACACCGTCGATTTCCTCCCCAAGATCAAGATCGAACTCGTTCTCACTGATGAGCGCGTCGATGCCGCTGTAAAGGCCATCGTAGGCGCCGCCAAGACTGGCAAAATCGGTGACGGTAAGATCTTCGTCACCTCCATCGAAGACGCCGTGCGAATCCGCACCGGCGAAAAAGGCAGTTCCGCGGTTTGACCCCATC
>JBBQIU010000468.1:0-3830 GCA_038325245.1 Verrucomicrobiota bacterium | reverse complement strand
TGACCGAATTCTGCATGCCCAAGCCCGGAGCCGTCGCTCACTGAACCCTGTCCCCATCCACACTCAACGCTGTTTTCCCCATGCCCATCGCCAAAGAATTTCTCCAGGAATTGCGCAAACGCCGCGCCACCGCCCAGGCCGGAGCCGGTCTCGACAAGTTGGAGGCGCGCCGGAAAAAGGGCGTCATGACCGCCCGGGATCGCGTTCAGGAACTCTACCAGGCGGGTACCTTCCAGGAATGGGGACAGCACGCGGAGCATGACTGCCACCATTTCGGAATGGAGAAGAAGACGCTGCCGGGCGACGCCGTGGTGACGGGGGTGGGCCTCGCCGATGGACGCCTGGTCGCGACCTTCAGCCACGACTTCACTGTCGCCGGAGGTTCCCTCGGCCGGATCCACGCAAAGAAGATCTGCGATCTCATGGATTACGCGCTCAAGGTCGGTTGTCCGATCGTCGGGTTCAATGACTCCGGCGGCGCCCGCATCCAGGAAGGCGACGATTCGTTGTCCGGCTACGGTCAGGTCTTCTTCCGTAATGTGCTCGTGTCGGGTGTCGTGCCCCAGATCGCGATCATTGCCGGTCCGTGCGCCGGCGGGGCGGCCTATTCCCCGGCTCTCATGGATTTCATCATCATGGTGAAGGGATCCTCGAACATGTTCATCTGCGGCCCGGAAGTCATCCAGGCAGCGACGGGTCAGAAGTGCACGATGGACGAGATCGGCAGTCCGGCGGCCCACGCCACGGTGAGCGGCAATATCCATTTCGTGGCGGAGAACGACGCGCACGCGGTCCAGATCGCACGGAAACTTCTCAGCTTCCTGCCCTCGAACAACGTGATGGATCCGCCGCATCAACCAACACCTCAAGTCGACCTCTCCCTCGACCCCGGCATGAACGACCTGGTTCCGTCCGGAGCCAAGGATCCCTTCGACGTCAACCACGTGATCGCGCGTCTCGTCGACAACGGGGACTTCCTCGAGATCCAACGGGATTGGGCGCGGAACATCGTGATCGGCTTCGCGCGGTTCCAGGGGATCGTGACGGGCATCATCGCCAACCAGCCAGCCGTGAAGGCGGGAACGCTCGACATCGACGCCTCGGACAAGTCGGCACGCTTTATCCGGTTCTGCAACGTGTTCAACATCCCCATCGTCACCCTGGTGGACGTCCCCGGATTCCTGCCGGGCGTCCAGCAGGAGCGCGGCGGCATCATCCGGCACGGCGCCAAGATGCTCTTCGCTTACGCGGCGGCGACGGTGCCGAAGATCACCATCATTCTCCGCAAGGCCTACGGGGGCGCCTACCTCGCCATGTGCAGCGCCGACATGGGCGCCGACGTGGTCTACGCCTGGCCCACGGCCGAAATTGCGGTCATGGGCGCGGAAGGCGCCGTGAAGATCCTCTACAAGCGGGAGATCGCCGCCGCCGCCGACCCCAAGAAAAAGGAGGCGGAACTGGTGGCCGAATACCGGGAGCGGTTCTGCTCTCCCTACGAAGCCGCGGCCAAGGCAATGATTACCGACGTCATCGAGCCCTCCGAAACCCGCGCGACCATCTGCATGGCGTTGCGGAACACGCTTACGAAACGAGAGACGCGCCCGCCGAAGAAGCACGGGACGATTCCACTGTGAGGCATTCCCGTTGAATCCATGGGCCAACCCCGTCCGACACCATGAGCAGCCAGCCAACTCCCGCCACCGCGACCCCACCGGCCGAGACCATTCCCGCCGGTGAAGCCCCCCTCGGTCGCGCGCTCACCCTGATCCACAGGGTCCTGCCGCGCCTCGACGAACTGGATCGCGCCGATGCCGTCCAGGACGCCCTTCGCCAGGCCGCGGCCCAGATCGAGGCCGCCCGCGTGGCCCATGAACAGTGGAGCGCCCCTTTGCGGTCCGCCGCCATCGACAGGGAAACCCTGGCCCTGATCGCCGCCGCCGTCTCCGTCGTCCTCGGCCGACCGTACCGGGTGGTCGACATTCAGAAAACCTCCGTGGCCGTCGCCTGGGTCAATGCCTGGGCCATGGAAGGCCGTTCCCAACACTATTCCTCCCACAAGGTCCGATAAGCCACGTCTTCCCCCTCTCCCATGATCAGGAAACTTCGCGTCACCGTTGATGGAAAACAGTTCGAGGTCACCGTCGAAATGGACGATGACTCCTCCGTGCCCGCCCTGTCAGGGCCGCCGATGGCATCCGCTCCCGTACCGGTGGCATCCACGCCCATCGCGTCTCCCTCCGCACCGCCTCCGAGCTCCGCCTCTGCGCCCGCCAGTGCGGGTCCCGGCGACGTTCCAAGCCCCCTCGCCGGCCGGGTGACGGCGGTCAATGTCCAGGCCGGACAGGAGGTGAAGGAGGGCGACCACCTCCTGACCCTGGAAGCCATGAAAATGAACACCTTCGTCATGGCGCCCAGGAGCGGAAAAGTGAACGAGGTCAAAGTTGCTGTTGGCTCTGCCGTCGAGGAAGGTCAGGCGCTGGTTACCCTTGCCTGAACGCGCCATGGACTTCGCCCAAACGGAGCCATGCCCCACGGGGACCGGACGGGACCCGGCTAGGAGGAGCGAGTGGACCGTGCGGCAGATGGTGACGGTAGGTTCCACGAATGACGCCGCCGCCACGATGCCCGCGTGGAACGCGGTCCGTGCGGACCGGCAGACCGGTGGGCGGGGGCGCCATCAACGACGCTGGGTGTCGGACGCGGGTGGTTTGTGGCTATCGGCCGTCGTTCCAACCGGTCCAACGGAGCAAGGTTGGGCGGCCCTTCCGCTCGCCGCGGGGCTCACGGTGTGCGAGACGCTTCAATCGCTGGGTGCCGCGCCTTTGCGTCTCCGCTGGCCCAATGACGTCATGACAGGACCGCTCAAGGTGGCGGGATTGCTCGTGGATATGTTCCACCCAGGCCTCGCCGTCGTCGGGATTGGGATCAATGTCCGGAATCGGCCGGACGCCACCGACTTCACGCTCTCGGGCCAGGTCGCCCGACTCGAGGAAATGATGTCACCGGTGCCTGCGCTCGACGCCTTGACGGCGATGCTCCTCAGCCGATTGCGCCATGTGGTCGAGGAAATTCATGCCCGAGGGTTCTCAGCGCTCGTACCCCGGTTGAATCGATGGTGGGATTCGGAACGCTTGGTTGAAGTCGAGCTCGACTCGAGATCGTTCCGTGGTTTTTTTGGCGGCGTCGACGCCGCCGGCCGACTTCAAGTGCGAGCACCGGACGGGGATGTCGGTGTGTTTTCCGCACATCAAGTCACGCGGTTGCGGGAATGCGAGCCAACGGGAGGACTTCAATGACGAACAAGGAATTGCCGAAACTGACTGCCGAAGAGGCGGCCCTCTTAATTCAGGATCAACAAACGGTGGGCTTTAGCGGATTCACCGCCGCGGGAGCCCCCAAGGTGGTGCCCAAGGCGGTCGCCGTGCGCGCCGAAGCGCTCCACGCGGAGGGGAAGCCGTTCAAGATCAATGTCATCACGGGCGCCTCCACCGGAACGTCGCTGGACGGAGCCCTGGCCCGGGCCGACGCCGTAGGATTCCGGACACCCTACCAGTCCGATCCCGACATGCGGAAGAGCATCAACAGCGGCAAGACGCGGTTCTTCGACATGCATCTGTCGCGCCTGCCTCAGGACCTCCGCTACGGCTTCCTTGGCCCCGTGCATTGCGCGGTGATCGAGGCCTCCGATGTCACCCGGCACGGCGAGATCGTCCTCACGTCATCCGTCGGAGCGGCACCGACCTTCTGCAGGGTCGCCGACAAGATCATCATCGAACTCAACCGGTATCATCCCGAGAAGCTTCGGGGGACCCACGATGTCTACGAGCCCC
>JBBQIU010000467.1:0-3833 GCA_038325245.1 Verrucomicrobiota bacterium | reverse complement strand
TGCGCGTGAGCAAAGCGTGCGCGACTGCGGCTTCGCAAAAAAGCCTGTTCCCTGCTCGTTTCGTTTTTCTTGCGCCGGATGATTGACCCCTGCCCCGGTCTTCCATAAGAATTTCGATAAGTCGCAGGTGCGAACAAAAATAACATCTAATGATGTGCTTCGGCTTTCCTTACGATCGGTCGAACCGGTCAAAGGTGTGAGTTGATCCGCCATGAAACCGCTGCAGTTGCTCCTTCAATCCTCGATCGGCAAGAAGGTCGTCATGGGCGCCACCGGAGGCGCGCTGGTTCTGTTCGTCATTGGGCACCTGGTGGGAAACCTCCAGATCTTCCTGCCCAAGGAGAAGATCAATGCCTATGGGCACCTGCTCCATAGCAGTCAGGCCCTGCTCTGGGGTGTGCGTGTGGGACTCCTGGCGATTGTCGGGTTGCACATCTGGGCCGCGATCACTCTGGCCGCTCAAAACAAAGCGGCCCGACCGCAGGGGTACACTTCGGGAAGCGCGCCCTATGCGGCGTCGTGGGCGTCCCGGTACATGTTCCAGACCGGGATCGTGATCGCCGCGTTCGTCGTCTACCATCTCCTCCACTTCACCGTCCAGGTACCGGCGGTCAATCTCCTGCCGGGTACCGATGCGGCAAAGGATTTCGGCCGGCTGGTGGTTGCGGCGGGTCCGCAAGCGGGCTATCCCGACGTCCACGCGATGCTGGTTGCCGGTTTCCAGCAGCCCGTCGTCTCGCTTTTTTACCTCATCGCGATCGGGCTGTTGTGCCTCCACCTCAGCCACGGTATGGAAGCGATGTTCCAGTCGCTGGGTGTCGAGGAAGGAATCTGGAGGCATCGTCTGGAGAAGGGCGCCCAGATCCTCGCCATCGCCCTGTTTGCGGGCTACGCCTCCATTCCGGTTGCCGTGTATCTGCACATCGTCGAGTAACCCCTTCCCCTCCCCATGAAACTGGAAGCTAAGACCCCGCCCGGACCGCTCGCCGAGAAATGGACCCAGCATCTGGGCAGCATCAAGCTCGTCTCCCCCAACAACAAGAGGCGGTACGAGATCATCGTGGTCGGCACCGGTCTCGCCGGCGCCTCCGCAGCCGCTTCGCTCTCGGAGCTCGGTTACGGGGTCAAGGCGTTTTGCTTCCATGACAGTGCGCGCCGCGCTCACTCCATCGCCGCACAGGGTGGCATCAATGCCGCCAAGAACTACCAGAACGACGGCGACAGCGTTTACCGGCTCTTCCTGGATACGATCAAAGGTGGCGATTTCCGCGCCCGGGAGGGCAATGTCCACCGCCTTGCCGAAGTCAGCGTCAAGATTATCGACCAGTGCGTCGCCCAGGGTGTTCCCTTCGCCCGCGAGTACGGGGGCCTTCTCGCCAACCGCTCCTTCGGTGGAGCCCAAGTTTCCCGCACTTTCTACGCGCGCGGACAAACCGGACAGCAGCTTCTTCTCGGAGCCTATTCCGCGCTCTGCAAGCAGGTTGGCGCGGGGGCGGTCCAACTGTTCCCGAACACGGAGATGCTCGATCTGGTCGTCATTGACGGGCAGGCCAAGGGCATCATCACCCGCAATGTCAACACCGGTCAGGTGGAACGTCATTCCGGCGACGCCGTCATCCTCGCCACCGGGGGTTACGGAAACGTCTTCAACCTCTCCACGTACGCCCGGGGATCCAACGCCACCGCCATCTGGCGGGCCTACCGGCGAGGCGCCGGGTTCGCCAATCCCTGCTTCACCCAGATCCACCCGACCTGCATCCCGGTCAGCGGCGACTACCAGTCCAAGCTGACCTTGATGTCGGAGTCCCTTCGGAATGACGGCCGCTGCTGGGTTCCCAAGAAGCAGGGGGACCATCGGGCCCCCGGCCAGATTCCGGAGGAGGACCGAGACTACTATCTGGAGAGGATGTATCCGGCGTACGGCAACCTCGCCCCGCGCGACATCGCCAGCCGGGCCGCCAAGCGGGTTTGTGACGAAGGCCGCGGAGTCGGGACCAGCGGCCTGGGGGTCTACCTCGACTTCTCGGATTCCATCAATCGCCTCGGTCTCAAGACCATCAAGGAACGCTACGCGAACCTCTTCGACATCTATCATGAGATCACCGGTGAGGACGCTTACCGTGCCCCGATGCGGATCTTTCCCGCGGTCCACTACACCATGGGCGGGCTCTGGGTGGACTATAACCTGATGTCCAATGTCCCCGGACTCTTCGTCCTCGGGGAGGCCAATTTTTCGGATCACGGCGCCAATCGCCTCGGCGCCTCCGCGCTGATGCAGGGGCTCGCCGACGGCTATTTCGTGATCCCCTACACGATCGGGGACTACCTCGCCTCGGTTAAGCCGGGGACCACGCCCAAGACGGATGCTCCCGAGTTTTCGAGCGCCGAGAAGGAAACCAGCGACCGCGTTCACCGGCTGCTCTCGATCAAGGGCAAGCGCAACGTTTCCGTCTTTCACAAGCAACTGGGGAAAATCCTCTGGGATGGGTGCGGCATGGCCCGGAACCAGGCTGGACTGGAGAAGGCGATTCAATCGGTTCCCGCCCTTCGCGCCGAGTTCTGGAAGGACGTCAATGTTCTCGGTGAGGCGAACTCGTTGAATCAGGGCCTCGAGAACGCCCATCGGGTCGCGGACTTCCTTGAGCTCGGCGAAGTGATGTGCATGGACGCTCTAACACGGACGGAGAGCTGCGGCTGCCATTTCCGTGAGGAATCCCAGGAGGCCGGTGAGTGCAAGCGGGACGACGAGCACTTCACCCATGCTGCGGTCTGGGAATTCAAGGGCGACCAGCAGAAGGCGGAACGCCACACGGAACCTTTGAATTACGAGTTCACCAAGCTCGCCACACGCTCCTACAAATAGGCCCAAGCCCCGCATTCCCACGCGATCTCCCCCACCATGAAAGTCAACCTCCGAGTCTGGCGTCAGATAGGCCCGGATTCCCCCGGCGAGTTCAAGAACTACGAGGCGGCGGACCTCAACGCCAACATGTCGTTCCTCGAGATGTTGGACGTGCTTAACGATCGCCTGGCGAGCCGGGGCGAGGAACCGATCGCGTTCGCGCACGATTGCCGCGAAGGGATCTGCGGGACGTGCTGCCTGACCATCAACGGCAAGCCGCACGGACCCGGCCGCGCCATCGCCACCTGCCAGACCTACATGCGCAGTTTCCGCGACGGCGAGACGATCACCATCGAGCCATTCCGTGCCCGTTCCTTCCCGATCCTCCGCGACCTCGTCGTCGATCGGTCGGCCTTCGACCGCATCATGCAAAAGGGTGGCTATGTCTCGGTCCGGACGGGGGCGGCGCCCGACGGCAATTCCATTCCCATCTCGAAGGAGATCGCCGACCGCGCGATGGACGCCGCCCAGTGCATCGGTTGCGGCGCCTGTGTCGCCGCCTGCAAGAACGCGAGCGCCATGTTGTTCGTGGCGGCCAAGGTTTCCCAGTTCAGCCTGCTGCCCCAGGGGCGCCCTGAACGTCACCGGCGTGTGCTCGGGATGGTGGCAACGATGGACGCAGAAGGCTTCGGAAACTGCACGGTGATTGGTTCTTGTGCGGCGGTGTGTCCGAAGGAGGTCAGCCTCGATTTCATCACCCGGATGAATCGGGATTACCTGGCGGCGCTCGTCCACGAGGGTATTGGCCGCTCCGGCGGCAAGGAAGGCGGCGGGAGTTGAATGGGGGGTCGTGCCCTGTGCGTTTCCATGCGCAGGGAAACAAATTCGTTGAGCATCCCACTGAGTCACGGTTTGAATCACGACCCGCGGTCGCTCCCCGACGAGGGTCCGAACAATGGGGTTCGACGCGGACGCCTTAGGTGGCCCCCTT
>JBBQIU010000466.1:0-3842 GCA_038325245.1 Verrucomicrobiota bacterium | reverse complement strand
GGAGGTCGCGAATGCCGCCACGTCCTGGTTTTCGCCAAGCACCTTCAGGTTCTGGACCTCTGATTCTCGAAGGGCGCGTCCTGCGGATTCCCGCGATGGCGGAAATGGGACTTGGTTCCCCGTTTGATGCAGATCAAGGTTCCGAAGTCTCCGAATGGGTTGAATTCATGGCAGCAATGAACACGACGACTGACAGCGTGATGATCGATGTGCGTGAGATGGCTCCCCGGGAGCGGCACCCGCGGATTTTCGGGTTCTGGGAGACCCTGCCTGAGGGTGGTTCGATACTCCTGATCAACGACCATGACCCGGTGCCGCTTTACTACCAGTTTGCGGCGGAGTTCGCGGGCGGTTTTCGATGGGAGTACCTCGAACAGGGGCCGGAGACGTGGCGGGTCCGGATTTCACGGGGCGCCTTCGAGGATCCCGGGTTCCGGCCGGAACGAGGTGTTCGAGGATCCTGCCGGCCCGCGGTGGCGCCTGTGCCGATCGAGTTTGTCCGGCCGCTGCTGCTGGATGTCCGACCCATTCTGGCGGGGGGTGGGTCGCCCTGCGATGCGATCGAGGAATCGGTCGGCAAGCTGATTCCCGGGCAGTCCCTGGTTGTCCTCGTGCCGTTCGAGCCGGTCCCGCTCTACACGAAGCTGGGGATGTGCGGGTTTTCGCATGAGACGAGCCGGCTTCCGGACGGCACGTGGCGGGTGGAGTTCAAGCCGGGGCCGGACACGGATCCGGAACGATTCGAAGTTTGCACCCCCAACGACCACTGACGGATCGGCGGACCGAGGAGCAGACCTGGAGTTTCCACCATGAAAGCGAGCGTAATCAAAGGGGTGCTGGTTGGTTCGACGCTTGGGGTGGCGTTGGGCGTGGGCGCATTCACGTTTGGTTACGCCAAGGGTTGGTCTTATCTGACGAACAACCCGGCCGCGTGCGCCAACTGCCACATCATGAATGAGCAGTACGATGCCTGGCACAAGGGCAGTCATCGATCGGTTGCGACATGCAATGACTGCCATACGCCGCACAGCCTCATTCCCAAATACCTGGTGAAGGCGGAGAACGGATTCTGGCATTCGTTCTATTTCACGACCGGCCTCCATCCCGATCCGATCCAGGCCCGGGAAGTCAGCGTCCGAATTGCCGAGAAAAACTGCCGCCGTTGCCATGCGGAAGTCGTCGACCAGATCGACAGCCGGGCTGTCCATGGCCGTGAACTCGACTGCATCCGTTGCCATCGGGACGTGGGACATCCGAATCGCTGACAAGCCCAACCCTTTCAATCCTCGCCCACCAGAGAAGACCCTTTTTCCCATGAAACCTACCGAGACCCCATCCGAGGCAGAACCGCCGCAACGCCGGCGTCTCCGCTCCGTCGGCCTGTTCATCGGGACCGTCGTGGCTGCGGCGGTCGTCGCCGTCGGCGGTCTGGCGCTCCTGATGAATGTGATGGAACGGAAGGAGGAGGGACGGAACCCGTTTTTCCGGGTGGTGGAGTTGACGGATGACACCGAGGACCCGTCGATCTGGGGAAAGAATTTCCCTCTGCAATACGACGATTACCTGAAGACCTCGGATCAGTCGCGGACGCGATTCGGCGGCAGTGAGGCATTGCCGAAGACGCCCTCGGAAGCCGACCCACGTTCCATTGTGGCCCAGTCGCGGCTTGAGGAGGACGAGCGGTTGAAGCGGATGTGGGCGGGATACGCGTTCTCGACTGATTTCCGGGAGGATCGCGGACATGCGTACATGCTCGACGACCAGACGTACACGGAACGGCAGCAGGTTTCGAAGCAACCGGGCACGTGTCTGCATTGTCACGCCTCGGTGTACGTGGCGTACCGGAAAGCGGGAGACGGCGACCTGATCAAGGGGTTCGAGGCGATGAACCAGAAGACGTTTGCGGACGCGCGGAAGGAAGTGACTCATCCCGTCGCGTGCATCGACTGCCACGACTCGGAGACGCTGGCATTGCGGATCACGCGGCCCGGTTTTCTGGAGGGCATCCGCGCGCTGAAAGCCCATCAGGGGATCGCGGATTATGACGTGAACCGGGATGCGACGCGGCAGGAGATGCGGAGTTACGTCTGCGCCCAGTGCCACGTGGAGTACTACTTCAAGGGGACGGAGAAGCGGTTGGTCTATCCATGGGCGAACGGTGTGAAGGTGGAGGAGATCCTGGCCTACTACGACGAGGTGAAACACAAGGATTGGGTTCACGCCGAGACCGGGGCGCCAGCGTTGAAGGCGCAGCATCCGGAATTTGAATTGTGGAGCCAGGGGATCCATGCGCGGTCCGGAGTGGCCTGCGCCGACTGCCATATGCCGTACAAGCGGGTGGGGGCGCACAAGATCAGCGATCACCATGTGCGGAGCCCGTTGTTGAACGTGCAGAAGGCCTGCCAGACATGCCATCACTGGCCCGAGGAGGAATTAAAGGGCCGGGCGGTAGCAATCCAGGACCGGACGTTTCGGATGCGGAACCTCGCGATGGACGCGTTGATGGACCTGGTCGACGACCTGAGCGCGGCAAGGGCGGCAGGGGTTTCCACCAACGACCCGTCGCTGTTGATGGGGCAGGATTACCAGCGGAAGGCGCAGTTCTACCTGGACTTCATCGAGGCGGAGAATTCGATGGGCTTCCATGCGCCGCAGGAATCGGTGCGAATCCTGGGTGAATCCATTGATTTCAGCCGGAAGGGTCAGAATGCGATGCGGACATTGGTGACGCCCAAGTCCGTAGCGGCGGTGCCCTGAGCGGCGGGCGGGATACCGTGGGTCATGGGGGAGTGGCGCGGACCAGGCTCTCGGGGAGGGCGATGAGTTCCGCGTGGCTTCCGTCGGAGGTCTTCCCACTTCGCTGCGCACGCTGCTTGAGCTTCCGAATTAGGGTCGTGCTGTGCGCCTCCTCGCTCGCACGCTGCCTAGTTGATGCCGGTGACAGACTGCCAGCTCCAGTTTTCGAGAAAAGCGCCTCGGGCTTGTAGCGGTGAACCGATGCTGCCGCGGCCTTGGCGATGTCCTCCGCCTTCAGGTGCCCTTCAGGTGCTTCAGCAGGTCCATCCGGAGATTCATGGCCCATAGGTTAGGCGTGGAAGGCTTCATTTTCAAGCCGAGACAGCTCTTCGACGTTCCACCTGGGCACCGTAGAACCGTCACTCCTTCAACCGGTTGAGCGCGTCGCGGAGTTCGGCGGCCTTTTCATAATCTTCGCGGGCGATGGCCTGGTTGAGATCCGTTTCGAGGCGTTCCCGCTTGGACAGCGGCAGGTGCGGGCGCAATTCCTGGAGCCAGGATTCCAGCATCTTCACCTCCGACGCCTGTTCGGCCAATTCGGTTTGCTCGTGATCCCGGAAGACGCGTCGGATCGCTTCGACACCCGCCTCGATCGCCTGGACGGCGCCCCGGGGGTCGTCGGCTTCCAGGGCGAGCGCGCCCTGGGCGCGGGTGCGCATGAGGAGGACCTGGGGCTTGAAGATGGCGAGGGCGGCCCCGACCTCGGGGGTCTCGGCGTAGGTTTCGAGCAGGTTGAAGACCTCAAGGTTGCGCTCTGTGTCTCGCAGAACGGCTGGATGGTCGCCGAGTTGGAACAGGCAAATATACCGGTGGTAGTACTGGATCGCCTCCTGTTGGAGGCGCTGGCAGTCGTCGGTCTTGAGGTAAAAGCCGTCGTCATCGCCTTGGTCGGCGATATGCTCGCCCAGGCGTGCCTGGTAGAACTGGAGCCACGATTCGTGGCCCATCGGGCGTTTTCCATCGGGCCGACCCTCGGCCTCCATCTGGAGAACGCCAAGGTCGACGCGCAACTGGATCTTCTCCTGCCCGTCGCGGCCCTTGAAGCG
>JBBQIU010000465.1:0-3844 GCA_038325245.1 Verrucomicrobiota bacterium | reverse complement strand
GCTGTTTCGGACGGAGCGGATGGAGTACACGATTCCGCCCCGCCGCTACATGGTCATGGGCGACAACACGCTGAACAGCCTGGATTCCCGGGCGTGGGGGGATTTTCCGGAGACCAACGTGGTCGGGAAGTACTGTTTCGTGTGGTGGCCGTTCACGGGCCGTTGGGGCACCCAACCCAACTGAGGAGAGCGGGCGTCGTGCGGGGGGGCACGTTGGCGGCACCAGCAAGGTCTTGGAAGCTTCGTCAATCAGTGGGCTGTTGGGGGCTGTGATCCGGTGTCCATCGGGTATAGCCGGCGTTTGTGGGGGCCATATTATTGCGCACAATAAGCGTTAAGCTCCTGAAAGACGTCGCCCAACTTGCCGTGTACCGCTTCAAAAATGAATCGCCCGCCCGTCCACCGCCAAGGCCGCCTCCTTCAAGACCTCCGCCAACGTTGGATGCGCATGGCAGCAACGCGCGATGTCTTCCGAGCTCGCCCCAAACGCCATCGCCGCCGCCGCCTCCGCGATCAGATCACCCGCCCGCGCGCCGATGATGTGCACGCCGAGAACCCGGTCGGTCGTGGCATCCGCCAGAATCTTTACCCGGCCCTCGGTGCTGCCCAGGGCGCGGGCACGGGCGTTGGCCATGAACGGAAAGACGCCTTTACGGTACGCCACACCGGACGCCTGCAATTCCTCCTCTGTCCGGCCGACGGTCGCGATTTCCGGATGCGTGTAGACGACGCCTGGAATGATTCCGTAGTCCACGTGGCCGTGCCCGGTCACCAACATCTCGACAAACGCGACACCCTCCTCCTCGGCCTTGTGGGCGAGCATCGGACCGGCGATGACATCCCCGATGGCATAGAATCCAGGGACGCAGGTCTGAAAGTGCTCATCGACGGGAATCCGGCCGCGTTCATCCGGCTGAATTCCGACAGCCTCCAATCCCAGATCTGCCGTGTTCGGCCGGCGGCCCACAGCGAGTAGGACCCGGTCGCAGTCCATGACGTCGTCGTCGTTCAGCCGGACCGTACATCGGCCGTTGAGAACCTTGGCGCCGGTCACCTTGGTTTTGAGGCGGAACTCGATGCCTTGCTTCTCGAAGACCTTGCGGGCTTCCGCCGCGAGTTCGGCATCCATGCCGGGAAGAATCCGATCCAGGTACTCGAGCACGGTGACGCGGGAGCCAAGCCGGCGCCAGACGGAGCCCAGTTCCAGGCCGATATAGCCGGCGCCGATGACCACGAGGTGGCCAGGGATCTCGGGATACGCGAGGGCTTCGGTGCTCGTCCCGATTCGGTCAAGGTCCACTTCGACGCCGGGCAACGGTGCGGACTGACTTCCCGTGGCGATCAGGATGCTTTTCGCCTCAAGTTCGACGGTTTCCTTAATTCCCGCGACGGCCACCCGATTCGGTCCGGCGATGCGGGCCTGGCCGGTGACCCGGGTGATCTTGTTCTTCTTGAAAAGGCCCTCCACGCCTTTGGTGAGGGCTAGGACCACCAACTCCTTTCGCCGCTGCATCGCCGGGAGGTCCAGAGTGACATCGCCGGTAATAACGCCGTGCTGTTTCAGGCTGTGTCGGGCCTCCTCGTAGCGCTCGCTTGATTCCAATAGGGCCTTGCTGGGAATGCAACCGACGCGCAGACAGGTGCCCCCGAGCGTCGGTTCACGTTCCACGCACGCCACCCGGAGACCGAGTTGGGCGGCGCGAATGGACGCCACGTAGCCGCCGGGACCGGCGCCGATCACGATCAAGTCGAAGGAGTCTGCCATAGCTTCAAATCGGTTGGATCCCGTGTGTTGGTGGGATCACGCCTCAAGCAACATGCGGGCGGGTGATTCGATGACTTCCTTCACGCGTTTCAGGAAGGTCACGGCCTCTCGGCCATCGACGATTCGGTGATCGTAGGTCAGGGCGACATACATCATGGGCCGGATGACGACCTGGCCCTCGATGGCCACGGGACGATCCTGGATGGCATGCATGCCGAGGATCCCGCTCTGGGGCGGATTGATGATCGGCGTGGAGAGAAGACTGCCGAACACGCCGCCATTGGTGATGGTGAAGGTTCCTCCGAGAAGTTCATCGGGCTTGATGCGCCCTTCCTTCGCCCGGGCGCCGAAATCGCCAATGGCCTTCTCGATCTCGGCGAAGCTGAGCCGTTCCGCGTTTCGGAGGACCGGCACCACGAGCCCCTTCCCTCCCGCGATGGCCACACCGATGTCGTGGTAGTGACGATAGGCGATACTATTTTCGCGAATCTCGGCGTTCAGTTGGGGAAACTGCTTCAAGGCGTCGATCACCCCCTTCACGAAGAACGACATGAACCCCAACTTTACCCCGTGACGCGCCGTGAATGCTTCCTGGCTTTGCTTTCGCAGGGCCATCACGGCGGACATGTCCACCTCATTGAAGGTGGTGAGCATCGCCATGGTGCTCTGAGCCTCAACGAGGCGGCGCGCTACCGTGCGTCGGAGGGGGGACAATGGGATGATTTCCTCCTCACGCCCCGCTGCCAGGGGTGCTGACGGCGTCGCGGTCGACGAGGCAGGCGCTGGCGCCGGCGCCTGCTCTTTCGGAACGGTTGCATCCGCGGGCACTGGCGAGGCGGCTGCCGAGGGTTCCTCCCGGCTTCCCACGGCACGAAGGGCATCCTCCTTGGTGACACGGCGACCGGGTCCGGTGGGTGTGACACTGGCGGGATCGATGCCAGCCTCGGCGAGAACCCGCCGCGCGGCAGGCATGAGCGTGGCCGGAGCCGCGGGCGGGACCTCTGACGCTGAGATGGAAGGCTCGGGCGACGGCTCGGGGGCGCCTTCCGTAGGCGTCGGGGGCACGCTTCCCGGCTCGAGCAATCCGATGATTTCTCCCACGCGGGCCGTGTCACCCCGCTTCTTGAGAATCTTCGAGAGGGTGCCGTCCGCCGGCGCAGGAAATTCGACCGTCGCCTTTTCGGACTCGATGAGAACCACGGTTTCGTCCTTGCGGACCGGTTGGCCTTCCTGTTTTACCCATTCGCCGATCTGGACTTCGGTGATGGATTCTCCGACCGAGGGAACGCGCAATTCGAGTGCCATATGAGTTCGAGGGCTGACACCGGGGCGCGTCTGGGGAACTGGATTCCCCGGCCCGCAGCCGTCGAGGGCCAGAGGGTAGCGCGGGTTGTCAGAGCAGCAAGCCTGTAGCACACTCCCGGGAAAAACATGGCCGGCCTTCCGACATCCCTGCGTGGTCAACTTTTGCTCGATGGGGGACTTCTAGGTGGATCGTGGTTTCAGCGCACGGTCGTACTGATCTGCCAGCATGATTCCGACGGAGCCTTCGGGCTGGTCCTCAACCGGCCTGCCGGCACCCATGTCGGCGACGCCTTGGAAGGGGAACTTCCCGAGGTGCTCAAGTCCATGCCGCTACTGTTTGGCGGCCCGGTCCAGCCCGGAGCGCTCAGCTACCTGAAATCGGAGCCCTTCCTTCCGGACGGCTCGGTGATGCCCAACGTGGATCTAGGTCACTCGCTTGAAGAACTCGTCGATGTGTTGGGTGGCTTCATGCCGGACCGCCGGCTCAAGGTGTTTGCCGGATACGCGGGTTGGACCGCGGGCCAGTTGGATTCGGAAATGGCGCGTCAGGCATGGATCACCTTTCCCGCGACGGTCGAACTGATCTTTGACGACCAACCTTCGACGCTTTGGCAGCGAGTTCTCCGTCTGAAAGGAGGGCTCTATCGGTTGCTTGCCGACGCGCCCGAGGATCTTCATTGGAACTGACCCCACCCCGCGCCGCCCCGTCAGGACGCGTCCTTCAACACGGAAAACCGATCCTGGTTTTCCCCAAACACCTTCAGGTTCTGGACC
>JBBQIU010000464.1:0-3848 GCA_038325245.1 Verrucomicrobiota bacterium | reverse complement strand
TCCCAGAAACTGTGGCCACGACTCCCCATCCGAAACCTCCCGCCCGGTATCCACCGGAACGCCATCTCCACCTCCTTCTCCCACCGGATCACGCGGCGAGGATTCGGGATGTTGTGTCGCTCATTCATACCCGGTCCCGGTGGCAAATCCGCAATCGCACCATTCCGTTCAATGCTCCGTTCCCATTCGGATCACCTCGAGCCCGACCTTCGCGAGATGGCTGGCAAGGGAACGAACCGCCCGGCGGTCCCATTCCTTCACATCGTCCCCAAGTCCGCTCCAGGGCGCCAGATGAGGCGATCGCTTCTGCGCCACGTCCTTCACCGGTGCCCATTCCCAGCCTGCGGCCAACCGCTCCAACACCCAGCGTGCATGCTCCGCCTCCGCGAGAGATTCTATTTCCTCGGTACTGAACTCGCGCACCCTCGGCGGACCTTTCGCAGAGCGGACCTCGAAACCCGCGACGCGAAGCACGCCGAGGCTCTGTCGGACCTGGTCCCGGTTCGATTCCTGCAAATCCGCCGGAAGGTCCTTCCAGTCGCGGTGCGACAGGTCAACCTGGGCAGGAACTGATTTCCGGTACACTTCGTGGACCTCCTGCGCCAGCCGTTCCAGATCCTTGGGGTCCAGATCGAGGCGACCAGTCTCGCCCAACACGAACATGCGAAGTGTAAGAGGGTCCCGGGGAATCCGGAGAATTCCCGGGAATCGAATCCTCTCCGCCGGTGAGTCGAGATCTGTGGCTGCCCGACCCGAGTTCGCGATCACCCCGACCCGAGCTCCCAGCACCGCCGCCAGCCGATACTCGAACGCAGCGATGACACCCCCATTGATTCCCAGCACCACGGTCTCCCGAGGCCGGATTCCCGAAAGCAGGATGTCCGCCCAAGCGTGGAGCGGCTGGTGAAGCGAGAATTCAGTCCCTGGACCCCGCCGGCGCAACTCCGTGTACCGTGAATCCGGTGTGGAAGACTCGGACGGCTGGAGACCTTCCGGAAGGTAACCAACGCTCGTACATTTCCCTACTCCAGCGACCGCCGCCTTCCCCGCCCAACCCGCCACCCCTTGCACTGTCCCGCCCGAGACCACGGTGCCCCGAAAACGCCGGAGGATGTCTTCCACAGCCGGCGCACAGGCTGCCACGTCGTCTTCGCTCCCGGATGCGCAACCTCCGGCCAGAATCCAGACCGGCCCTTGGAGAGGGACCGACCTATCCGCACCCTTGGCCGACTCGACCCATGCCATAACATCCGTTCGCGCCGTGCCCTCCGGGAATTTCGCCAGCACCGCAAGCGTCACGCAACGCCGGGCGACCTCGACCCCAGGACGCAAGGCTTCCAGCGGCTCGAGGTCGGCGAAGGCTTCCCCGAGTTCCCCCAGTTCCATTGATATCCGGCAAGCCTGGATCGCTTCCAGCACCGCCACCAACGCTTCGTTTTGGGTGCCGATAGGCCCGATGAGCAGGAGAAATGCGCGCAAGCGGAGGGCTTCCACCGAATGCATCCCCACCTCCATCCAGGCTTCGCAACGTCGAATGGCCGCTCGGGCCAGCATCGCCCAGGACTCCGGATCGCCGCCGCGACCCGAGCGAAGACGGTGCCGCATCCAACCCACCAACGCCCTCGGCTCCTCTGGCTCCCGCTCCAGCACCTCGAGGTAAAGCGATTCCGACTCGTTAGCCCCGCCGGCTTCCAGATTCCGAGCCAATTGCAGCTTGGCCTCGGCCCGGCAGGAATCCATGGCCGCAGCCTTTCGAAACTCAGCAGTGCCATCACCTCCCTCGCCGCCCCCTCGACCTGATAACCCCCGTCGGGCCCGTCCGAGGCAACACCAAAGCCCGGCCGAAAGCGGACCACCGAACTTCGCGACGATTTGCGCCGCCGCCGCCCAGTCCCCCAACGAGAGCGCCAGCCTGGCCCGTCGCTCCGCCACGCCCGCATCCATCGAAGCGTGCCGCTGGACCATATCGAGCAGCACGAGTTCTTTCCCGATAGCGTCAAGATTCAGATGAATCCCGAACTCGCCCTGGTACGCCTCCACGCCCTCCACGACCTCCTCGAATTCCCGGTCGGCCGTCTCGAGCACCGCCGCGATCCGAGCCGCTTCGCGATGCCAGGGGTCCGGCACACGGAAACCCGGTTTGTACAACCGGTCATGCCCGAGCACCGCCCAGGCGTGCTGCAGGATCGTCCGTACCTGGACCTCGACCCGAAGCGGCAGCCAGGACTCCGGGAGTCCTGCCTTCAATGCCTCCCCAGGATCCAACACCACCACGAGATGATGCGACCGATAGCCGAACTCCCCCCTCCGTAGCTGCCGCCCCATATCTATCGAATGACTCTCGTCGACCTTATACCGGCTCCTCAGCAACACGACCACGCGATCCGCCTCCGACGACAACGGCGTCACCACACGTGCCCCCGCGAGGTCCGTGATCTCCCGCAGCGGATCCATGTACTTCGCCTTCCGCAGAATCTTCTCCGCGAAACTCGCCACCTCCTTCACCCGGCCCTCCACGATCGCCAGGGGGCAAAGGGGGCGCAGCCATTGCCGCAGTTCCTCCATCCATCCCTCCGTGCGATGCACAAGTGCCGGCCGGTACTTTGAAAACTCAGCCACGTGATCGTCCAAATTCTCGGTTTTCATAAAAATGCCGCCTCGCCCGCAGCCGTTGTGCAATTCGGCAGGCGCAACGAACCCGCCACCTCAGGCCAAACCGACTCCGCTACAGCGAGCAAACTGGGAATTGCGCGGAGATACTTCGCCCGGCTGGTAGGACGTGGATACTCGGTCAGATTGTGGGCTATGTCGGCACATTTCACCGCCGATGCGTCCGGATTCATCAGCACTCGTCCCATGTACGTGTCGTAGTCCTCACCCGGGCCTTTGCTGAGGGCCGACACCGCAGCGACCACATACTCCGGCAGACCTGCCTCCCGCAGGTCGTCCGGCGTGAGATGCGAATCCTCGCATGCATCATGCAACCACGCGATCGGCCGGAGACGCTCCGGTACCGATTCCGCCACCGCGGCAGGATGGGTGAGATACGGCGCACCGCCCCGACGGAATTGTCCTTCGTGGGCCCCCGCCGATAGCCGCTCCGCGATTTTTATGAGTTCATCCATGGAGACGCTTCAAGGCACCCACACCTGCTTGAGGGCCCACTTAAGAATGGCGAGTACGACCGCACCTCCAGTTCCTGTACCACGGATTCCTTTGGATCGGGTGAACTCATCGTGCGTCTCCTTTCCGGGGCTCGTCCCCTACTCCCTTCTCTTCCTGCTCCTTCAGCCGGAGATAGTCGAGGTAGTGCAGGTTTGCCTGGATGTTGTCGGTGTTGGAATAGAGGTACGCGAGGAAGAACTCGGAGATCGTCGCTCCGCGACTCCGGAGTTCCTCCACCAGGCGATGGACGAGCCGGGGCCGATGCCGGTTGTCCTTCTCGAAATTCTCCCACCAAGTTCGTGCGCTCCCCGTCGTCTTCGGCCAGTTCAGATGCCGCGCCTTGATCTCCTCGATGGCATTCCACGTTGCCTCGTCACTCCAATGGCTCGTGTCGGCGATGGACGGCGCCGACTTGGACGTCCCGATCGACAACACGGGCCGCGGCGACGGTGGCAGACCCGCCAACGCCTCCCTCCGGAGGTCCCCATCCTCGCGCGGCACCAGGGGCGGGCCCGCCGTCAATTCAGGGGCCGCCCCCACCTCCACGCATTCCCGACTGATGCGCACCTGCCGGATTCCCTGATCCGCGAGCTCCGGCCACCGGTAATCCACGGCGTCGACGGCCCGGCCGATCAATCGGTGCAACCCTCGCGCTCCCGTTCCCAGGGCCGACGCTTGGTCCG
>JBBQIU010000463.1:0-3849 GCA_038325245.1 Verrucomicrobiota bacterium | reverse complement strand
GTCACGAGGCGGGGGAAGGCGCGCGGGGACGGCCCGTGGCCCGGGCGAGAAACTGCCAGGGAAGACCACGTGGGGGTGGATCGTATTCCCAAGGGCTTTGGGGGCTTGCGACCCTCGTCCACAAAAGGCCCAAATCCCCGTCGTTCCATGGGGTGTGATCGACCGTCCCGCACCCGCCTGTTACCTGGAACGACTCCTCCGAGCGGTACGACCCCGATTCCACCGACGCGCAACTGTCGGCGTCATCCGTGGATTCGTGGTTGGAATGAGCGTCGTTGTGGTCACAGGCGAGGAAATTCAGGGCGGGCAGGGCCGCAATACGGCAGTGAGAGGTCGCCGGAAGCCAGACGACCAACGCAAAAAGCCGGATCCAAACGGACCAACGCACGGTGCGTACCGTTAGCGGGCCGCACTCAGAACGCAAGCGTGGGGATTCTTGCGGGTCCTAACCGGCGTGGGCTTTGTCCTGCTGAACGGGCGGAAGGCGGCGCAGCGTCTGGCGGGCTTCGGGATCCTTGTAATGCCGCTTGAGCCCGCTGTCGCCGAGCATGCCCGCCGGCACGTTCGCGATGAACTCGGCGAACGTCCGTTCCACCCGATCCTTCTGCAGCTTCAATCCACCCTTGCTCGCCCAGAACTCTTCCTCGATCGATGCCAGGGACCGCATGGCCTCGTCCGGGACGAGGTCCTCCCGGCGCGCCAGAACCCACAGCAGGTCCGGGTCCTCAGGCAAGGCCACCGGAAACGGGACGAACCGCGCCTTCAATTCCTCTTCCTCCAGCGGAGCATCCGGCGACTGCACCTTCAGCCGGCTGTTCATGGTGCGGTCGGGAAGCTTGATTTCCACCGCCACCGCTTCGCCGTTCTCCTCGGGCGTCACGACCACATTCTCGTCGCCGAAGGTCGCCCCCAGGTCGTTCTGCAGGTTGGCCACCGTGGCCGGCTCAAGGTCCGGCAGCGAGCCGTCCGCGCAGAAGGCCTCAAACCGTTCGACCGAGCGTATCAGCCGGATTTCCTTGGCCATGCGATCCAGAATCGCCTCGGCCAGCTTCAGGTCACGGGTTGTCTCGGGAAGCACTTTCTGGAGGAGCGACAGGAACTGGGCTTCAGTAATGGTCTTGGACTTCATCTCGGCGGCGGGGGCGTGGTTCGATGGTTCGTGTTCGATTTGGGTGGTTCCGGCCTGCGATGGCAAACGGGGCGGCGGTTGTGTCCCGATCACGCGGAAAGTGCAATCCGATAGATGGCGATCGATGGACGATGAAGGAACAGGCTCGACGTTCCCCGCGTGGCCGGGGACAAACTCCCCCAATGTCCAGCCCTGATCCATGCCCCTCGGGTCCTTCCTTCCCGCCCCAACGGGAAGCTTGGGTCGCCCGAAGAAAGGCGTCGGGAGGGTGCGGGTTGCGGCGCGTGGGCTTTGTCGCATTGGCCATCGCCGGATTCCTTGGAAACGCAGCCGGATCCGATCCACGCCCGTCGACTGTTGGCGCGCCGGACAACGGCGAAGGCGAGGGCCAGGACGAAGGCATCGCTTTCTTCCTCCAGCAGGTCGAACCGCTCCTTCAGGCCAGATGCTTTGAATGCCACAGCCATGCCTCGGGTAGAATGAAGGGTGGCCTGGCTCTCGATTCCCGCAGCGGCTGGGTTGAAGGCGGTGAAAAGGGTCCGGCGATCGTGGCCGGCGACCCCGATGGCAGCCGATTGATCCAGGCCATTCGTCGTGGGGATCCAGACACGGCCATGCCGCCCAAGATCGCCTTGCCGGAGGATGAGATTTCCGTGCTCGAACAGTGGGTCCGGCGCGGCGCTCCCGACCCTCGAACTCTTCCAGCGCCCGGACCCGGGGACGCTGCGGCCCGTTGGTGGGCGATTCAGCCGTTGGTCCGACGCCCCGTTCCTTCGGAGAAGAGTGAACACCCCATCGACGCCTGGCTCCTCGCGTCTGGTGTTCGAATCCAAGAACCGCTGTCGGGAGCAAACGGACGGGCCACTTTGCTGCGGCGCCTGATGGTCGGACTTCACGGACTGGCGCCGACACCCGAGGAGACGACCGCTTTCGCCAGCGCCAACCTCGCCGATGCCGATGCGCTGGGGCGCGAGGTGGACCGGTTGCTCGCATCGCCGCGTTACGGCGAACGTTGGGCGCGGCACTGGCTGGACGTGGTCCACTTCGCGGAAACCCACGGCCACGATCAGGATCGTCCCCGCGACAACGCGTGGCCATATCGGGACTACGTCATCGAGTCGTTCAATGCCGATAAACCCTACGTCCGCTTCGTCCAGGAACAGATCGCGGCGGATGCATTGTTCCCGGAAGATCCCGCGCTGACACCCGCGCTTGGCTTTCTCGCGGCGGGGCCGTGGGACGAAAGTTCCCTTCGCGACATACGGGAAGACGTGATCGACCGTGAGATCGGCCGGTACCTTGACCGGGACGACATTGTCGCCAACGTGATGTCGACGTTCACCAGCGTGACGGCGCATTGCGCCCGGTGCCACGACCACAAGTTCGACCCGATCTCGCAGCGCGACTACTACGCGCTTCAGGCGGTATTTGCGGGGACCGAGAAGGCGGAACGCGTGTATGACCTGGACCCCGAGGTCCACGCTCAACGACAGAATTGGATGCGCCTCCAGATCGCGTTGGATCGCCGCGATTTCGAAGGGGTCGAGGCGCTTCTTCCCGAAGCCCTGCGACGCGAACAGGCCGACTGGGAACGCTCCGCGTTGTCCCGGCCCATCGCCTGGAATGTCCTGAAGCCGGGGTCGTGGTTCAGCGACGTTCCCACGGGCTACGACGGTCGGTCCGTCACCGAGCCTCATACCCATCCCGAGGACGGCTCCCAGGAAGGCAGCGGGTTGAAGATCCTCGACGACGTTTCCCTGCTCGCGGTGGGGGCCTCTCCCGCCACCAACATCCACGTCGTGTCCGGAACGTTGACGCAGTCCGGCGTCACGGCCATCCGCCTGGAACTGATCCCGGATCCTTCGCTGCCGGCCCAGGGTCCGGGGCGCGCGGTGAATGGCAACCTGCACCTCACCGGTTTTGAGGTTTTCTCGCGCCCGCCGGGCGCCGATGCCTTCCAGCCTGTGGGCCTGGTCCATCCCAGCGCGTCCTTCAACCAGGAGGGCTGGGACATCTCCAAGACCTTCGACGGTAACCCGAAGACCGGGTGGGGAATCCATCCGGAGGAGGGTAAGCCCCACTTCGCCACCTTCGAACTGGCCGCGCCAGGCGCTGTGTCGGAGGGCCATTCAGTGCGGATTGTGCTTCGCCAGGAACACGGCCGCGGACACACGCTCGGCCGGTTCCGTATATCGACCACCTCGGACGCCCCGCCGATCCGGGCCTCGCCCATTCCGGAAGCCGTTTCGCGGGCGCTGGCGGTGGAATCGGCGCAACGCTCGGCTGAGGAACGCTTCGCCATCACCTCGCATTTCCTCACCGGCCGCATTCCGAGGGAGTTGAGCCGACTGCCGGAACCGCGCCGGGTCTATGCGGGCGCCAATGTTTTCCCGGCGAACGGCGGCCAGAAGCCGCTGGGGCGACCGCGCGAAGTGATGCTGCTCCGGCGCGGGGAGATCCTCCGGCCTCTTGAGGTGGCTGAGCCCGGCGCGCTCGGGTGTGTTGCGGGATTGCCCGCACGGTTCGGAACGGACCCTGACGAGGCCGCGCGAAGGGCCTCCCTCGCGCGATGGGTCACCGATCCCGCCAATCCCCTGGTGTGGCGGTCGATCGTCAACCGCGTCTGGCACTACCATTTCGGCCGCGGAATCGTGGACACCCCCAACGACTTCGGCCGCATGGGCGGAACGCCCGCCCATCAGGACCTCCTGGACTGGCTG